>NZ_JBFODG010000013.1:0-243786 GCF_040908215.1 Aeromonas sp. R5-4
GTGGCCCTGATTTGGATCAGGGCCACTTCGCGCTTGGCGGGTTACTATCTCGCTCTCGTTTCGATCAAGGGTTTCACCTGTCTCATGCCGATGGATCTCTCTGGCCTGCTGCGCCGACTGCTGACCGATAGTCACATCTACTTCGCCCTCAAGGTGCTGCTGGCCATTCTCGGTCTGCTCGCCTTCACCCTGGCTACAGGCAATATCCAGCTCACCGTGCTGCTCTCCCTCGGGGTAGTGGCGGGTGCCATCGCCGAAACCGACGACAGCCTGTGGGGACGCCTTAAAAACCTCGCCATGACGCTCATCTGCTTCATGTTTGCGTCCCTGTGCGTGCAGTATCTCTACCCCACCCCCTGGCTGTTTGCCATCGGGCTGGCCAGCTCCACCTTTATCTTCGTGATGGTGGGGGCGCTCGGCGCCCGTTACGCCACCATCAGCTTCGGCTCGCTGCTGATCGCCATCTACACCATGCTGGGTGCAGCCAAGGCGCCGGATCTCTTCTACCAGCCGCTGGCCCTCGGCGCCGGCGCCCTCTGGTACGGGCTGGTCTCGTTCATCTGGCTCTGGCTGCTGCCCTACAAGACCCTGCACGAACAGCTGGCCCAGAGCTACTTCGCCCTTGGCCGCTACCTGCTGGAAAAATCCCGCTTTTTCCCGGCGGACGAGCACGGCGCCCAGGCCATTCGCCACAATCTGGCCCAGCTCAACATCAATCTGGTGAGCGCGCTGACCCTCACCAAGTCGGCCCTCAACGCCCGCCTGAGCCGCCGCCATCCGGCAAGCCCCGAGCTGGCCAGCCTGCTGCGCCTCTATCTGCTGGCGCTGGAGATTCACGAGCGTGCCACCTCCAGCCACTACCCCTACAGCCGGTTGGAAGCCGAGCTCAAGCAGGGCATCGTACTGGAAGGATTTCAGGAGGTATTCCTGCAGCTCTCCGAAGCGTGCCAGCGGCTCGGTTACGCCATTCTGGTGCACAAGCCCTATGCCCATAACAAGCGCATCCACTGGACGCTGGAGGCCCTTGGCGATCAGCTGGAGTTCACCAATCTCAAGCAGCACTACCCGAAAACCCTGCTGACGCCGATGAAGTTCCTGCGCCGCAATCTGGCCAGCATCAACCAGCTGCTCGGCAGCGCCGAAGTGCTGCAAAACCCCGAGCAGCCGGAGCAAGAGCTGCCCGCGCTGGCGCGCCCGCCCCGCCTGCCGCTGCTGACCCAGCTCAAGCAGCACCTCACCTTGCACTCAATGGTGTTTCGCCATGCGCTGCGCCTATCCTTGGGGCTGGTGATCGGCTACGGCATACTGCAAGCTTTTGATCTGGAAAAGGGCTACTGGATTTTGCTGACCGTGCTGTTTGTCTGCCAGCCCAGCTACAGCGCCACCCGCCGCCGACTGGTGCAGCGGATGCTCGGCACCTTCGCCGGCATACTGGTGGGTATTCCGGTGCTCTGGCTCTTCCCCGAGCTGCACGTCCAGCTGGTGGTGATGGGGCTCGCCGCCTTCCTGTTTTTCACCCAGGTGCGCAACAACTACAGCGCCGCGGTCTGCTTTATCACCCTCTACGTGCTGATGGCGTTCAACCTGCTCGATGGCATCGGCTTTGCGATCCTCGGGCCGCGACTGCTCGATACCCTGCTCGGCTGCCTGATCTCCTACGGGCTGGTGGCCTGGCTCTGGCCGGACTGGCAGTACAAGCGGCTGCCGACCCTGATCGCCAATTCACTCTCGGCCAACGCCCGCTACCTCTCGGCGGTGCTGGCGAGCCTCAAGCAGCAGCGGGACGAGTCCATCGACTATCGGGTGGCGCGCAAGAGCGCCCATCTGGCGGACAGCGAACTGGCTACCGCCTGGCAGAGCATGCTGGTGGAGCCGCAAAAACGCCGCCGCTTCCTCGATCTCTGCTTTACCCTCACCTGGCGCAACCACGCCCTGCTCTCCTACATCTCGGCGCTGGGGGCCCATCGCGACAAGCTGGAGGCCATCAGCGGGCTGGATGAGGTGCGTCACCACATCTGCCACACCCTTGAGCAGGCCGCCGGTCATCTGGCGGGCAACCCCTCCAGCTCCATCGGAGGTCAGTGCCCCATTCTTTGCACGGACAGCAGCGAGGAGCAGCTGATGCTGACCCAGCAGCTCAACCTGATCAGCGAGCTGGCGGATCAGCTACTGCATCTGGCCAACGAGAGCCGGTTGCTCACCGGGGATCAAGGCGCTACCATGCCCGCCCAATCCTGATAGCCCCATTAGCGAGGAGCCCCCATGTCTGCGTCCGAAAAACATCAGCTGGAATTCAACGGCCAACTCATCGAGACCGATGCCAAGGGCTACCTGCTCAACAGCAACGACTGGAGCGAGGAGCTGGCGCTGGTGCTGGCTGCGCAGGAGGGGATCACGCTTGAGGAGCCGCACTGGGAAGTAGTGCGCTTTGTGCGCGCCTTCTATCTGGAGTTCAACACCTCCCCCGCCATCCGCGCGCTGGTCAAGGCGATGGAGAAGCAGTACGGCCCCGAGAAGGGCAACAGCCGCTATCTCTACAAGCTGTTCCCGGAAGGGCCCGCCAAGCAGGCGACCAAGATTGGCGGCCTGCCCAAGCCGGTGAAGTGCATCTGATCCCATGCATCTCATCCCATAACAACGGGGGGCCGCAACTGCGGCCCCCCGTTGTTTTTGGTGCGCTATCTTCGCGCACCTCGTATTCATATCTCTGAGACTTCCAGCCAGCCTTATCCCCGCTGGTCAGCCAGCGCCACCAACTGCTCCGCCAACCGGTGACCGTGCAGGTAGGAGGCGATCAGCTCGCTATCTGCCTTGCCGATTTCAATCTGCTGATACCAGTGCTCCAGCATGGCGGCAAAGCCGCGCTGGGCCAGCACCGGCTGCCAGTCGTTGGGACTAAGCATCTGCGCCTGCTTGTCGCGGGCGATGCTGCCGCGGGTGCAATTCTCAAGGTGCAGGGAGAGATTGTCGCCATAGGCATCGATGCGCTCCTCGGTGATACCGGCGCTGCGGTTCATGCTGCCGCTGATGGCGCGATCGCCGCTCTGCCAGCTGACGCTCACCCCGGCCAACAGGCTGTTGTCCTTAGCATCCGGTCGCAATACCGCATGAAAGTCGCCACCCGGCACGCCGCCATAGAAGCAGAGGCTGTCGAGCACATGGATAAAGTCGTCGAACATAAAATCCCGCGCCTTGCCCGGCAGGGCGAAGCGGTGTTTCTGCCAGTTAAGCTCGGTGAGCGGCTGGGCGCGGGCCTCGGCCATGGCGGGCAGATAGCGGCGGTTAAAGCCGGTAAAGAGGGCGCAATCTTGCGCGATGGCGAGATTGGCCAGCGCTTCTGCCTCGGCCAGATTGTCGCACAGGGGCTTGTCGACAAAGGTGGGGATCCCTGCGCGCAGGCACTGCTCGGCCAGCTCGCGGTGAACGGCAGTGGCGGCGTGGATCATCACGGCGTCGGGGCGGCTGGCCAGCATGGCCGCCACATCGGTAAAGCACTCGGCAACCCGATACTGGCGGGCCAGCTTTTCCAGCACCGCTGGATTGCGGGTGCAGAGCAGCGGCGTTACCCGCTCATTGCTCGCCAGCAGCGGCAGATAGGCTTTTTGGGCGATATCCCCCAGACCAATCATGGCAATGCGCATCTCAACTCCTTTTCACTCGATAACGGGACAAGCGGAAAACTGCCCGCACCATCGCAGGATTTCCCCCGCAGATCCAGCCTGCCGTTACCGCGCTGGCTGGCGGCAGCCTTTCTCTGCAAGCGGCGACTTTATCTGGGCGTAAGGGCGCTGACCGACTTAATCACCTCAGCCAGCCACTCGATGGCGAGATTGCCCTGGCTTTTGCGATGCCTGCCGACCACTACATCGAACTGCTGCGGCGCCCCGGCCAGCTCCAGCACGCGAAAATCGCCGAGGGCGGCGATGGCCGACGGAATGCAGGCCGCCACATCATTGACCGACATAAAGGCTTGCAGCGAGGTGTAACAGGGGAGCGTCGCCACCGCCGCGCTGGCAACCTGCTGCGGGCTCATCTGCCCTTCGAAATTACCGACGCTGTTGGCGAACTGCACAAAGGGGATGGCCGCCATATCCTGCAGAGCGTTGTCCGGAAGATATCGGGAGTCGCGGCGCAGCACGCAGCAGTAGTGATCCCGGCGCAGGGTGGCGCGCAGCAACCCCGGGTCGAGATAGGCATCAAAACCAATCACCAGATCGACCTCGCCGCTGGCCAGCGCCTCCAGATGCAGCTCGGCCTGAAAGTCCACCACATCGAGCCGGATGGAGGGCGCCTGAGTGCGCAGGGCGCTCGCCAGCCTTGGAATAATGGCGAGCTGGGCATATTCGTTGGCCATCACCCTGACGGTGCGCTCGCTGCTGGCGGGATCGAAGGGGGCAGCCACAAAGACCCCGTCGATATCGGCCAGGATCTGCTCAAACTTGGCGGCCAGCTCGCAGGCGTAGTCGGTCGGCTGCAACCCGGCGCTCTGGCGGATAAACAGCTCGGCGGGAAAGAGGTCGCGCAGCTTTTTCAGATGGCTGCTCACCCCCTGCTGGGAGATCTCCAGCAGCTCGGCCACCCGCGATACACTCTTGTATCTGACCAGCAGCACCAGCACCCTCATCTGCCTGATATCGATCTTCTCCACCCTAACCTCACCAATTTCAGTTGTATCACATACAAACTACCCATGATTTACATTGTATCAGTGGCTCTCTAACCTTGCAGCTCTTCCAGCAAAGCGAGGTTAACGATGAAAACTGTCATTCTGATTGGTGCTCAGGGGAAAATGGGGCAAGCCGCCCTCAGTGGTCTGGGCAAGCACAAAGTGATCACCGCCAGCCGCTCCGGCGAGGGGTGTGATTTTCAGGTAGATATCACCAGCGGAGAGTCTATCGAGCGGCTCTACCAAAACGTGGGCTCCTTCGATGCGGTGGTCAATACCGCAGGATTTTGCGAATACGCCCCCTTTGGCGAGATGAGCGACGAGCAGTGGCAAACCACCATCCAGAGCAAGCTGATGGGGCAGATCAATCTGGTCAATATCGGCCTCAACTACATCAATCAGGGGGGCTCCTTCACCCTGATCTCCGGCATCCTCAATATCAAGCCGATCCCGCTGGCCATTGCCGATGCCACCACCAGCGGCGCCATCGATACCTTTGTCCAGTGCGTGGCCCACGAGCTGCCCCGTGGCATCCGCATCAATGTGGTCAACCCGACCGTACTGGAAGAGGCGTGGGAGGTATATGGCGAGATGATGCCCGGCTTCCAGCCGGTGCCGGGCGCCCTGGTCGGCAAAGCGTTTGAGCGCTCCGTCGATGGCTTTATTAGCGGCCAGGTGCTCTATGTCGATGCCTGATCCGGTTCAGGTGTGACCCCAATGCCTTTTTAATTCCTTGTCGATGTTTTTCCTCTTCCCCGAAAGCGCCAGCTCTCGGGGCTTTTTCTATGGCGGGGGCAAACCCGCACAGAAGATAGAAAAGAGGAAGGAAGCCGAGACTTCCTTCCTTTTGGCTTGCGCTGCGGCCTGTGACTCAGTTGATCTTGCCCATTTCGACGGCAAAGCTGGTCGCCAGCTGGGCAAACTTGAGAGCGTGGCCAGCCGAGGGATCCGAGTTTTGCAACGTATCCTGCGCCGTGTGGATCCTGGGGTTGTATTCGCTAAAGCGTGACTCGAACGGCATGGCGGCGGGGTAGCCCTGATTGTGCCAGGAGGCGTGATCCGAGCAGCCATAGCCACAGCTGTCATAGCCATAGCTGACTTGCGGCAGGTAGGCATCGATCAGCTGGGTGAGGTAGCCGGTCAGCCCCTTGTCGGTGTAGTCGGTCATAAAGACGATGTCGTTCGCCGAGCCCTTGTAGTTGGTCATGTCCAGCTGGAGCGCGGCCAATACCCTGGTGTTGGCCGCCTTGTAGCGGCTGGCGATATCCTTGGAGCCCCGCAAGCCCACCTCCTCTGCCGCATAGCCGATAAATTGCAGGGTGCGCTCCGGCTGGCGGCCCTGTTCGGCGATGACCCGCAGCACCTCGGTCAGGGTAGCGATGCCGGAGGCGTCATCATCGGCGCCGGGGGCCAGCGTCTTGCTGTTGGGGGCCGAGCCTGCGGTGGAATCGAGATGGCCACCGAGCACCACCACCTCGTCCGGATAGCGGCTTCCCTTGAGGGTCAGCACCACCGATTGTTGCGGGTAGCCGCTATGTTTGACCCGGCTGACGCTGGCCCATGGCAGGGTGCTGCCGAGGCTCTGCCACTGGCTGGCCACCCAGTCGGCGGATTGCGTGCCGGTGGTAGTGGTGTAGTAGCGGTTGCGCCAGCCGGATAGCTTGCTGATGGTGCTGGCGATATTGCCTTGATCCAGATGGGGCAGCAGCCGGTTGACACTGGCCCCCTGGGTCAACGGCGGTGCGCTGAACAGGTTTTGGCTGAGGGGCTGGGCCATGCTCTGCAGCGCATCGGCCAGGGTCGTGTGCACCACATAGCCACCGCAGCGCTGGTGCCCTTCGTGCATCAGATGCGAGAGGGAGCCAAGCTCGCTTGCCTCAATCTGGGCCAGCTGGACGGGCGCCCCGCTGGCACTGAACAGGGGGGAGAGCTTGGCATTGACCTGCTTGAGTTCAACCCCGCTATCGGCCCCAATGGTGATCCACACGGGCGCCCCCGCCTGAACGGCAAGGGGGATCAGGGGGAGTAAAAGGGCGGCAGTCATCGCTTTCATGTCGGATCCTTCCGGTTATGGTTAACAGTAAACAGGCTTGATAGGTCTCATAAGAAGACCAAGCTAGTCTAGTCACCGATTGCCGTTAAATCGACCACTCCCTGCACCAAATGGCACCTCTTGATGTAAAGAGCGCCAGCCGGGGGTTTTAACTCTAGCGGGCCCCCTGCTTTTCCCTCCCCGCCCCTGCAGCCCTGCCCGCACCGCCCCTTGATTGTTCCACCTGCGCAACAGTAGATCGATTATGCGTTGCACCAGCAAAACAATTTGAGGTGTTCCAGCACCCGGCCATGACCGCAAGATGGCCAGCAGCTCGCGCCCGATCACTGTCCGGTTGGCAGCAAGTTCGCAGAGAATGAAGAGTTTGATAGAGGTCAAAAAACGAGACGTTTCTGATAGTTACATCACTTTAAGGCTCGCCTCGGCAGTTTCATTTGGCTTACCATGGCCATTCAGAACCTGTTGAACTGCGATAGGTTGCTGCCAGCGCGGGTCAAGGGAGCATATTGGAAGCTGTAATCCGCGGGCGGTAGCGTGGTCTTTAGTAGAATTACGACTTGCTCAAAAAGGGGAGCCCAGATTTCCCTCCAAAATTTTTAGCTCTAAAAGTTTAGTTTCAACATAATTGAGAGATATTAAATGGAAATTAAGAGCTTTGCTGAATGTTTAGCTATAGCTGGAAATGCTAAAAAACACCTAATGTTAGGTAATGGTTTTAGCATATCACTATTCCCTAAAATTTTTAATTATAAAACATTGTCGGAAAATATTGAGTCAGAAAGGATGAGGGATCTATTTAGATCTATCGGTACGTATGACTTTGAATTTGTTATGCGACGCCTTCTTGAGACTCTTGATATAATACAGCATTATGATATAGATGGAGTTATATCTGGCCACATTAGTAATGATATTGAAGAGTTAAAACAAACATTAATTCATGTGATAAGTAAGGCCCACCCACCTAAACCATCAGAAATCACAGATCGACAATATAATAGCTGCCGTGAGTTTCTAATGAATTTCGATGGAGGGAAGATATATACATTCAATTATGATCTTCTTTTGTACTGGGTTTACATGCATTTTATGGATATACCTAACCAGAAATTGAAGTGTGATGACGGTTTTAGACATCCATATCAAGATGAATATCTTCCCCCTGAGGAAAGAGACACATCACTCCATTGGGAGATAGGCATGGAACAAGGGCAGTCTGTTTATTATATACACGGTGCCATGCACATTTTTAGTGATGGTTCAGATATAGAGAAACTATCTTACTCCAGTACTGGTATTCCCCTTGCTGAACAAGTCCAAGCTTCTATTGCAAAAGATAAATTCCCTGTTTTCATATCTGAAGGTTCTACAAGCCACAAACTGGCAAGAATAAAAAAGAATGGTTATTTGTCTAGAACATTCTCGTCATTAAAAAGCATTACAGGTACTTTATTTATATTTGGTCATTCAATCAGAGATGAAGATAATCATGTTTTTGACTTTATAAACCAGAATAATAACAAGCTTACTATTTTCATCGGAGTTTTTGGCGATCTTGAGCAAGATCATAACAAAAAGATATTGAATAAAGTAGAAATGTGGCGCGAGGCATTTCCTAAAAAGAAATTTGAAGTTTATGATGCAGCCACTGTTAACGTATGGGATAAATAATTCATTCTCAAAAAACTGGGACACGCACCATTTTTTCAGACCGAAATTATAAATCCTGCACTGCCCACATGGTAGTAAGGTGTATTATTCAAGCTAATATGATATAAACGGGAAATGGTCATAGAAAGGTGGGAGTCCCAGATCCCCCTGTAATGTAATCTAAAAACTTCACCTCATGATCATCATGTGAAGTAATAACTTGTGTATCTACAAATGAACAAAAAAGAAGATGTATTCAGCATTATAAATACCCCAAAAGGAAAAATGTTCTTGAATGTAATAGAGAGCAATGGGAATAAATTAAATACAATACATGCACATCTTATTTTCGAAGAATTACTAACTGAGTATTTATTGAAAATATTCCCACTAAATAATGGCATTGAAAATGCCAAGTTGCAATTTCATCAAAAATTAACTCTCATATATTCACTAAGGAACAACCCAATATCTCATCAGTTATATGGCATGCTAAAAAAACTGAACAAAATAAGAAATAAGCATGCCCATTCCTTAGATCCTAGTGATGTAGAAATTTTAGAAAACGAACTCATTTCAAGCATTCCAAAAATAATGTTTCCTGAGAAAAATCTATCTCTCATCGGAAATAGAAAAGTTCCCCTTCCATATACCTATAGTGAAAAATATGTGATCGCCTTGAGATGGATTTTTTCGGAGCTAATAATTATTAGGGGAGACCAAGATAATTCTTAATGCACCTCGTTGGGCATTTTAACAGTCCCATTGTAATATATGTAATTAAAACTTACTTTAATAAAAAGACGACCATCCGGTCGCCTTTTTATTTTCTATCGCTTTCCAATCAGGAATATCACCTTGCCGGTCGCTTGGCACTATTTCCTTTGGCCGCAGGCTTGCCGCCCTGAGTGGCGGGCTTGGCAGAACCGGCACGGGTTGGCGCCTTGCCCTTATGGGCGGGTTTGCCGGTCGGTTTGCCCTGACCTGCACTCTTACCAGCACTCTGGCCTGCGCCTTGTCCGGCGGGCTTGCCGTTCCCCAGCTTGAGCTCGGAGCCCAGCGGCTTGCCATTGCCCTTGCCGCTCTTGTTGGCGTTGGCGCTAGCGTGCTGGCCGTTGCTCTGGCCCGCAGTCTTGTTGCCAGCACCGTTGCCGCGCTGATGGGCAATGTTACTGTGGCGAGTCAGGGCCGGTTTCATGCCCTTGCCGCTGGCGGCGCGCTCGTTGCGCCCTTCCGCAGGCACCAGACAGCCGGGGCCGTTGCCAATCAGGTGGCCCTTGCCCATGGCGAGCAGGGCTTCGCGGATCATCGGCCAGCCTGCGGGGTCGTGGTAGCGCAGCAGCGCCTTGTGCAGGCGGCGACGGCGCTCGCCCTTGGCGACAAAGACATCGCCCCCCTCGCGGCTCACCTTGTTTAACGGGTTTTTCTCCGTGTAATACATGGTGGTGGCGTTGGCGAGCGGCGACGGGTAGAAGTTCTGCACCTGATCGAGCTTGAAGCGGTTCTCTTTGACCCAGAGCGCCAGATTGACCATGTCTTCATCTGTGGTGCCCGGGTGGGCGGAGATGAAGTAGGGGATCAGGTACTGCTGCTTGCCCGCCTCTTTGGAGTATTTGTCGAACAGCTCCTTGAACTGGTAGTAGCTGCCCATGCCCGGCTTCATCATCTTGGAGAGCGGGCCCTCCTCGGTGTGTTCCGGCGCGATCTTGAGGTAGCCGCCGACGTGGTACTTGGCCAGCTCCTTGATATAGCGGGGATCTTCGACCGCGATGTCGTAGCGCACGCCGGAGGCGATGAGGATCTTCTTGATCCCCTTGAGGTCGCGCGCCTTGCGATAGAGGTTGATGGTCGGGCTGTGGTCGGTGTCCATGTGCGGGCAGATGGTGGGCCAGACACAGGAGGCGCGACGGCAGGTCTGCTCGGCCTTGGGGCTCTTGCAGCGCAGCTTGTACATGTTGGCGGTGGGGCCGCCGAGATCCGAGATGACGCCGGTAAAGCCCGGCACCTTGTCGCGGATATCTTCGATCTCTTTGAGGATCGACTCTTCCGAGCGGCTCTGGATGATGCGCCCTTCGTGCTCGGTAATGGAGCAGAAGGAGCAGCCGCCAAAGCAGCCGCGCATGATGTTGACCGAGGTCTTGATCATCTCGAAGGCGGGGATCTTCTCGTTGCCATAGGCCGGGTGCGGCACCCGCTGGTAGGGCAGGCCGAAGACGCCGTCCATCTCCTCGGTTTCCAGCGGGAAGGCGGGCGGGTTGACCCAGACGATGCGATCGCCGTGAGCCTGCGACAGGGCGCGGGCACAACCGGGGTTGGTCTCGTGGTGCAGAATGCGCGAGGCGTGGGCGTAGAGCACCTTGTCCTCTTTCACCCGCTCGAACGCCGGCAGCTTCACATAGGTTTTTTCCCACGGCTTGGGCTTGGCCGGCTGCACCAGCACGGGTTGGGCTTCCTGCGCGGCAGGTGCTGCTTCGCTAGCGTCATCCGAGCATGGGGCCCCTTCCATATAAGGGTTCATGATGGGATCGATGCGACCAATCTGGTCGAGCTTGCTCGAATCCACCCCTTTCCAACCCGGCAGCGGCTCCTTGCGGATGACGGCGGTGCCGCGAATATCCTGCATGGTGTCGATGGTCTCCCCCGCCGCGATGCGGTGAGCCACCTCCACCAGCGGCCGCTCGGCGTTGCCGTAAATCAGGATATCAGCCTTGGCATCGAGCAGGATGGAGCGGCGGATGGTCTCGGACCAGTAGTCGTAGTGGGCGATACGGCGCAGGGAAGCCTCGATGCCGCCGATGACGACGGGAACCTCCTTGAAGGCCTCTTTGCAGCGCTGGGTATAGACCAGGGTGGCGCGATCCGGCCGCTTGCCACCCACATCCCCCGGGGTGTAGGCGTCGTCGTGGCGCAGCTTTTTGTCGGAGGTGTAGCGGTTGATCATGGAGTCCATGTTGCCCGCGGTGACCCCGAAGAAGAGGTTCGGTTTGCCCAGACGCATAAAGTCATCCTTCGATGACCAGTCCGGCTGGGCGATGATGCCGACCCGAAAACCCTGCGCCTCCAGCATGCGGCCGATGACCGCCATGCCGAAGCTTGGGTGATCCACGTAGGCATCCCCCGTCACCAGAATGACGTCGCAGCTGTCCCAACCCAGCTTGTCCATCTCTTTGCGGGACATGGGCAGGAAGGGCGCCGTGCCGTAGCACTCGGCCCAATAGCGGGGATAGGAGAAAAGGTTGGGTACCGGCTGCATTATGAACACCTGGAAAAATTCGGGTCGCGCATTATACCGGTTGCGGCCAAGGGGAGCGATGGCTTTTTGTCCCTATAGATCCCGCGGAATAAGCCGCCGCCCGCAATAGCAAGGGCGCCCGCAGGCGCCCTTGTGATGATGAGGCTGATAACTGGCCCCCGCTTGAGTTCAGGCCAGGATTCAGGCCAAGGCGCTGATCAGGGCGCCGGAGGCTGCGACTCCCCTGCCCCCTTGGCGGCCAGTGCTTCGTCTACCTGTTGATCCCGCGCCCCTGTCATGCCAGCGTGACGGGCGATCAGATGGTAGATTGCGGGCACCACCAGCAGGGTAACCAGAGTTGCCAACGACAATCCGAAGAAGACCACTGTCCCCACCGCCATCCGGCTCTCGTAACCCGCCCCCATGGAGAGCATCAGCGGCACCGCGCCGATAATGGCGGTGAGCGAGGTCATCAGGATGGGGCGCAAGCGGCGCACCGAGCCTGCGATGATCGCCTCCTCGAACCCTTCCCCCCGCTGGCGCAGCTGGTTGATGAACTCGACGATGAGGATGCCGTTCTTGGTCACCATGCCGATCAGCATGATCATGCCGATCTGGCTGTAGATGCTCATCTCCTGCCCCGTCAGCCAGAGGCCGAGCAGGCCACCGAAGATGCCGAGTGGCACCGTCACCATCACCACCGCCGGGGTCAGGGTGCTCTCGAACTGGGCCACCAGCACCAGATAGACCACTAACAGGGCGAGGCCAAAGACCAGCACCATCTCCCCCTGATTGTCGCGGTAATCCTTGGAATCACCGGCGTAATCCACCGTCATGCCGGTGGGCAGGTTGGCGTTGGCCCAGCCATCGAGGAAATCGAGGGCTTCACCCAGGGTGTGGTCGGGGTGCACGTCGGCAGTCAGGGTAATCGCCTTTTGCCGCTGGTAGTGGTTGAGACGGTTGGCGGTCGCCACCTGCTTGACGGTCGCCAGGGTCGAGAGACTGACCATCTCGCCGTTGGCGGCCTTTAGATAGATGCGACCGAGATCCGAGATACCGTTGAACTCGGTCTGGTTGCCGCGCAGGTAGACGTCATACTCCTCACCCCTGTCCACATAGGTGGTCTTGCTCGCCCCGCCCAGCAAGGTCTGCAAGCTGTTGGCCACGGTGGAGACCGGAATGCCGAGCTGGCTGGCGCTGTCGCGATTGATGGTCACCTGCAGCTCGGGGGTCTTCTCGGCGTAGTCGAGATCCGGGCTCAGCATCAGGCCGCTGCCCTGCGCCGCCTGTTGCAGCGCCAACCCTTGCTGGTAGAGCTCGGCATAGTCGTTACCCTGCAGCACGAACTGCACCGGCGCGGTGGAGCCGCCGCGGAAACCGGGCTGGAAGGTGCGGATCATCACATCGGGAATGCCGGATAGCTTGGCACCCAGCGAGCGGGAGAACTCGGTGGCGGTGACGTCTCGCTCGGCCCAGTCGGTGAGCTGGATGATCACCATACCGGTCTGATCGCCGCCACGGCCAAAGGCAGGGGTGCTGAAGCTCAGCGCCTGCACCACCCCTTTGCCCAGCATCGGCATGATGGCGGACTCCACCTGCTGCATGTTGCGCTTCATCCGCTCGATGCTGGTCCCCTCTGCCCCCTTGACGAAGACATAGATGACGCCGCGATCCTCGGTCGGGGTAAGGCTGGTCGGCAGTTGGGTAAAGAGGGCACCGATACCGCCCAGACAGAGCAGCAGCACCAGCGGCGTCCAGCGGGAGCGACGCAGCACCCACGCCAGCAGGTGACGATAGTGCCCCTCCAGCCAGCCGAGCCCGCGATCGAGCCCGGCGGTGAGCCGGTTCGGTTTATCCAGCGGGCGCATCAGCCAGGAGCCCATGGCCGGGGTCAGGGTCAGCGCCACCAGCGAGGAGCAGAGCACCGCCAGGGAGAGCAATATCGCAAACTCGGTAAAGAGCCGCCCCACCATGCCATCCATAAAGGCGATGGGGACAAACACCATCACCAGCACGGCGGTGGTAGCGATGACCGCAAAGCCCACCTCGCGGGTGCCGTGCCAGGCGGCCAGCAACGGCGGTTCACCCCGCTGCAGATGGTGGTGAATGTTCTCCACCACCACGATGGCGTCATCCACCACCAGGCCGATGGCGAGAATAAGGGCCAGCAAGGTGATGAGGTTGATGGAAAAGCCGAAATACCAGGCGCCGATAAAGGCGGAGATGAGCGATACCGGCACCGTAATGGCAGGAATGAGCGTGGTGCGCCCCTGCCCGAGGAACAGATAGAGCACCGCCACCACCAGCACGGCGCAGATGGCCAGGGTCTCGTACACCTCATCGATGGCCTGCTTGATAAAGATGGTGGAGTCGTAATCCACCTCGAGCTTGGCCCCCTCCGGCAGGAAGCGCTGCATCTCGCCGAGTTTCTTCTCGATCCCCTGCGCCACCGCCAGCGGGTTGGCGGTGGACTGGGCGACGATGCCGATACCCAGACTCTCTTTGCCGTTGCGCTGATAGGCGCTGTCTTCGTTCTTGGCTCCCACCTCCACATCG
This sequence comes from Aeromonas sp. R5-4, assembly GCF_040908215.1. Classification (NCBI taxonomy): domain Bacteria; kingdom Pseudomonadati; phylum Pseudomonadota; class Gammaproteobacteria; order Aeromonadales; family Aeromonadaceae; genus Aeromonas; species Aeromonas sp. R5-4. Next base: position 14,158 of record NZ_JBFODG010000013.1, read on the forward strand.
GCGATATCGGCCAGATAGACGCTCTGGCCGTTGGCGGCTGTGGTGACTTGCAGTTGCTGGAAATCTTCCGCTGTGTGGTAAAGCCGGGCGATCTGCACCGCCATGGTCATGGAGTTATTGCGGATCTCGCCCCCCGGCAGCTCGATATTCTCCCGCTTGAGGGCCTCTTCCACATCGCTCACCGTGATGCCACGGGCCGCCATATCCGCAGGCCGCAGCCGTACATACATCACCTGGGTGAGATCGCCGGAGAGCGCCACTTCGCTCACCCCGTCCACCAGACTCAGGGGGTCGACCAGCACCCGGTTGGCGTAGTCGGTCATGGCGGTGCGATCCATCTGGCTGCTGCTGAAGTTGAGCCAGATCGCCACATCGCCGTTGCCGCTGTCCTTGGTTACCAGCGGCTCGTCCACATCATCGGGCAGCCGGGGCCGCGCGCGGGAGAGGGCATCGCGCACATCGGAGATCCCCTCCACCATGTTCCAGCCGAGCTTGAACTCGACGGTGATCATCGAGCGCCCCTTGCGGGTCATGGAGTTGATGTTCTTGATGCCGCTGATACCGGAGAGCTGATCCTCGATGGGCTTGGTGACCTGACTCTCCATCACCGAGGGGGCCGCCCCCTCATAGGTGGTGGTGATGGAGACCGACGGGATCTGCACATCGGGCATCTCCCGCACCGTCAATTTGCTGAAGGCGACCAGACCAAACACGGTGAGCAGGGCGCTGAGCACCACCGCCACCAGCGGGCGACGTACTGAGATATCGGAGAGCCACATCAGCCGTTCACCTCTGCCAGATCACGCACCTGCACCCCATCACGCAGATTGACCAGCCCCTCGACCACGATGCGATCGCCGACCTTCAGCCCCTCGGTGACCCAGACGGTCTCCCCTTCGGTCTCGCCGAGCACTACAGGCACCCGCTTGACCCGGCCATCGGCCTCAAGACGGTAAACAAAGCGCTGCTCACCGGCGTACTCCACCGACTGGGCGGGGATCAGGGTGAGCTGCTGGGCGGGCAGTGCCAGCTCCACATTGAGCAGCATGCCCGGACGCAACTGGCCGTTGCCATTGGGGATCATCACCCGCGCCTTGATGTTCTGGGTATCGTTGGAAATGCGGCTGTCGAGGGTGGTCAGGGTGCCGTTGAATTGCTGATCCGGCCAGGCGGTACTGGTGGCGGTGACCGCCATGCCCGGGCGCAGCAGGGAGAGGTAACGCTCCGGCACCGCCAGATCGAGGCGCAATTTGTCGAGTTCGTCCAGATGCAGCAGGGTGTCGCCGCTGTTGACCAGCGCCCCTTCGCTCAGATCAATCAGGCTCACGGTACCGGCAAAGGGCGCCTGCAAGGTACGCAGGGAGAGCTCGTAACGGGCGGCATCGAGGCGTGCCTGCACCTGGGCCACGGTGGCCTCCTGCCCCTCCAGCTCGGATTGGGTCACGGCGCCACGGGCCACCAGCTTGCGCATATCACTCAGCTTGCGGTTCTCGTCGCGCAGACTGGCGCTCTGCTCGGCCAGCTCCGCCTGCTGTTTGCCCGCATCGAGCGCGATCAGGGTCTCCCCCTTCGCCACGCTCTGGCCAGATTGCACCGCAATCTTGACGATGCGACCGGTCACTTCGGGGCTGATGATGACGGAACGATTGGCCGCCAGCTTGCCCACCAGCTTGAGGGTCGGCTCGGCCAGACTCTGTTTGACGGTTTGAGTGCGGATATTGACCTGTCTGGTCGGTGCTTTGGCGGCGGGTTCGCTGTGACGCAGCGCCCAGACGCCGGCAACCACGATTAGAAGAAGGCCCAAGCCGAGCCAGGTACGCATTTTCATCGAACAGTCCATGAAGAGTGAGAGGGTAAATCCAGATTGGGGCCATTTTAGCCCCAGACTATGCCGTGACTATGTATAAATGTGACAAAACGTAACAAGAGCGGGATAAGCTCACTCTGTTTCAGGTCGCGCCGTTTGTTTTCACGCCACATCGCATACACTAACGACAATTTCCTTCGCAACCCGACTGACTGCCTATGCCCAAAATGTCTGACCACCGCTTTCTCACACGCCTGACCTGGCTCCTGTTTGCCGTGGTCATCCTGCTGATTGGTCTGACCTTGCGGCAAAGCCTGAAACAGATAGAACGCCTCTACCAGAGCGATACCCTCAATAGCGCCATCTACCTGCGGGATCGGTTCAAGCAGACCGAAGTGTTTCTGGAGGCGATGCGCGGTCAAGCCGAAGAGCGACTGCGCAGCGACCCCCAGTCGGTGCTCACCCGCCAGCTCTATGGCCATATCGAGGCGCTGCCAGAGGGGCTGGCCCTCGACAAGCTCCCCGGCGATTTACCGGCCGGACTGGCGGGCAACCTCACCGGTGACGGCCCGCTACCGCCCCCCGGCAGTGAGCGGGAGGCGCAACTTCATTTGGCCCTGAGCCTCTCTCCCTTGCTGTCCACCGCCAGCCAGCGCCTGGGCAGCGAGATCGCCTGGGCCTACTTCACCGGGGTGGACAACTTTATCTACCTCTATCCCTGGATCCCCTCCAACCAGTTTCGTTTTGTCCGCAGCATCTATGACAAGCACTACTGGCAGGATGCGCTGATGTCACCCAACCCAAGCCGGGACACCATTCTCTCCCGCCCCTACGAAGATTTTGCCGGACTGGGCACCATGGTCACCATGTCCCAGCCTCTCTACAAGGACGGCTCGCTGGTAGGGATGATCAGCATGGACATCCTGCTCTCACGCTTGCAATCGCAGCTCAATCAATTGGCGCCGGCGTTGGGTGAGTATCTGCTGCTCAATCAGTACCATCAGGTGCTGGCCAGCAGCGCGCGCCAACCCGTGGTGCCGCAAGACCCCGAGCCGACCGACGAATACCAGTGGCGGCAAGGGGCATTGCAGCTGACCATGGCAATCCCCGATACTCCATTGCGACTGGTGCACAACGTCACCCTGCTGCCGCTGGTGTGGGCCATGCTCTGCCAGTCCACGCCGACCCTGCTCGCCATTCTCTTTATGCTGCTGGCCGCCCTCTCCAACCTGAGATCCCATCGCCTCAACCAGCGGCTCAATTATCTCTCCTGCCACGATGCCCTCACCGGCGCCTTCAACCGCCACTATCTGGTGCTGCTGGAGCAGGCGGGCGATCTGGCCCGGTTGCAAGCGGGGATCCTGATGTTCGATGCGGATCACTTCAAACGGGTCAATGACAACTTCGGCCATGCCGTCGGCGATATCGTGCTGATCCGGTTGGTGCAGCTCTGCCAGCAGCAGATTAGGCCCACTGATCGCCTGATCCGCTGGGGGGGCGAAGAGTTTCTGCTGCTGATTGGCCGCAGTAACGCCGCACAGATCGGCGAGCTGGCGGAGCGGCTGAGAAAAGCGGTGGCAGATCACGACTGGGCCGCCATCGAACCCGGGCTGGAGGTCACCATCAGCCTCGGCTATCTGCCCCACCAGGAGAACCTTCCCCTGCACGAAGCGGTGCGCCGCGCCGATGTGGCGCTCTATCAGGCCAAGGCCAACGGTCGCAACCGCAGCGAAAGATGGCAGGGTGACGCCTTCTGACTCTCGGAGTAAGCTGAGCCCTCAACCCCTTTTTTGGAGGACTGTCGTGCCACGTAAACCCCGCGTAGGGCTCGCTCTCGGGAGCGGCGCCGCCAGAGGATGGGCCCATATCGGCGTCATCCGCGCCCTTGAACGTCTCGGCATCAAACCGGATTTGATCGCTGGCTGCTCCATCGGCAGCTTTGTTGGCGCCGCCTATGCCGCCGGAGAACTGGATCGGCTGGAAACCTGGGTGCGCGGCTTTACCCGCCTGCAGGTGGTCAGCCTGCTCGACCCGGCCCTCTCCGGCGGTCTGTTTCGCGGCGAAAAGGTGTTTGGCCTTGCCGCCAGCCATCTGGGGGATCCCGATCTCGAGAATCTGCCCATCCCCTTCGCCTGCATCGCCACCGAGCTGGATACCGGCCGCGAGATCTGGCTGCAACAGGGCCCGCTGCGCCAGTCGGTGCGCGCCTCCTGCGGCATGCCGGGGATCCTCACCCCGACCCGGATCAACGACCGCTGGCTGGTCGATGGCGCCGTGGTCAACCCGGTGCCCATCTCGCTGGCCCGCGCCATGGGGGCCGAGGTGGTGATTGCGGTCAACCTCAACACCGACATGCACCAGCCCTGGACCGACGAGCCGGATCAACCCGGCAGCGGCGGTCTGCTCAGCCAGTGGCTCAATCGCGGTGAATCCGCGCCAGCCACCCCGGGTCTGTGGAGCGTGATGAGTGGCGCCATCAACATCATGCAGGAGCGGATCACCCGCGCCCGGATGGCCGGTGACCCGCCGGAGATCCAGCTCTGCCCGCGCCTTGGCAGCTTCTCCATCATGGATTTTCATCGCGCCAGCGATGCCATCAACGAGGGGGAAGCCTGCGTCGAGCGCAATCTCGATCAGCTCAAGGATGAACTGGGCCGCCTCGGGTTGCTGGGCAGTTAGTTGTCGGCATGCTGCGGTTTACACATGAAAAAAGCGCCATTCGGCGCTTTTTTTCAACTTGCTTACCCGGTCACTCCTTACGGTAGAAGAGCAACCCGAGCAGAATCACCCCCACAGAGACCAGCAGATAGAGCCCCAGACTGGGATTGGTGATACCGCCATACAGAATGATGAGCGCGCCCAGAGTGGCGCAGGTCGGGATCACAAACCGCTTTATCCAGCCCAACTCGGTAAAGGTGCGCATGTACCAGACATAGAGGAACAGATAGAGGCCATAAATCAGCACGATCGGCATCTCGTCCAGGGCGATGTAACGACCGAATGTCTCGTTGATGCTGCAGTACCACAACACTGAGTAGATCACCGACAACAACGCTGCCGCGAGGGCCGAGTTGATTGGCATGTGGTGATGCGGTTCGATACGGCTCATCCACTTGGGGGCTGGCCCCTGATTGCGGATCGCCAGCGAGTAGGGAATGCGCATGGTCGCCAACACCAGACCATTGAGGGTTCCGAGGCAGGAGATAATCACGAACACGGTCAAAATGGTCGAGGCAGTCCCGCCAAACAGGCTGGTTGTCGCGAGATTTACCGCGTTATCCCCTTGCGCCACTATCTCGTCCGTCGGCAAGACGCTGGCGATCCCCAGAAAATAGGTGACATAGACCACAAAGACTATCAGGGTGCCAATCACCAGCGCTCTGGGCAGATTCTTCTTGGAATCGCGAATTTCGCTGTTGATGGTCACGGCGGCAATCCACCCCTCATAAGCGAAGGCGGTGGCAACCACGGCCGTGGCCAGAGTGCCTCCGGTGCTTCCTATCCCATCCATAGCCTGCACAAAGTTGGTCACGGTGACACCATTGAGCAAGCCTGAAATGGTGCCCACAATGGCAACCAGGATCAGCGGGATCAACTTGATCAGGGTAGAGCCCACTTGCAGCTTGCCCGCCAGGACCGGGGTGTAGAAGTTGATCAGATAGGTGACCGTCATATAGACAGCCGCCAGTATCCAGGTCGCACCAGAGTTGGTCGGATTATCACTGCCGAGCAAGATCATGGTGTACAGAGCGGCGACCCAGGCAAGGATGGCGGAAAGAGGGGCGTAATAGAGTACGCCTTTGAACCACCCCACCAGATAACCAAACATTTTGCCGTATGCCGCTTCGGCATAATCGACGATACCGTTGGACTTTTCGATCCGCTGGGCAAACTCGGCAAACACCAGCGCGCCGAAGATCATCGAAAATGCCCCCAGCGCCCATGCCAACAGCGCAATGGCCAGATTACCGCCAGTCAGACGCAGTACATCATCGGCCTTGAAGAAGACACCGGAGCCGATCACCACGCCGACCACCATCGCAATGGCAGTCATCAGGCCATAGCGTTTATCCAACTCATTACTGCTCATACCCATACTCCATACGATTGCTCATATCATCCTGAATGTAATAGTGTTCGGGTGGCCAGATACCACCAGGGGCCCACTTTTCGGGGCCGCTTATTCTCGTTGGCCTGCATGGATAATTCAAAGCGTGTTAGATCAAAATATCGATCGGCAACCCAAAAAAAATACCGCCCGAAGGCGGCATTTCTATTCACATCGATGATCACGCCTTGGCGAGGTCATCCGGGCCAATCTGGCCGATTTCGGCGACTTTCTTGTCTGCCAGCAGCCAGAGGGTGAACTTGTGCAGATCCGGGTGGTGCGCCAGGGCAACCAGGAAGGCGCCCCCAACTTCACGGTAACCCAGCTCGTAGTTTTTCAGCGTGGTGGGAGGAACACCCAGCAAATCTGCAAACTTCGGACGGCTCAAACCGACCGCTTCACGGATCTGACGGATCTTCTTGCCAACAGTGACGATATTTGAATTCATAATGTTCCATACTCCGTTTGGCGGATTTACTCCGCCTTTTATTTTTCGCGACGACTCGTAGTCAAGTGTATCAGTTTTGTTCGGACTCGTTATGGTCGAGCCTCTATCTTATGAGCGCCTTTCGGCGACAACCCTTGCCTTCAAGGGGGGATGGTAATCGCTCAGCCGCCTCAGGTAAACAGTCTCGAAAAGAAACCTTTATTGTGGCCCCCCCAATAACTCGTATAATCCGCCGGATACCCATTAAGAGGAATAAGTATGGCGTTTCCCGGCATTATCTCTCGCCTGCACCCCGTATCTAGCACAGAAGAACTGGCACAACAGCGCCTGCAAGGTGAACAATATCGCGCCGAAGCATTCTGGCTTCCGGCCTTGATGTCCAGCCACGCCAGCGAGCTGCTGGCCGCCCTGCCGGAGAGCTGCAGCCTGTTTCTTGAACAGGCATGCCCGGACCTGGCCCTGCGCAGCCACGACGGCACCCTGCATAACAATGAGCAGCTCATCACGGTAAACGGTCAGGCAATTGCTCTGGCAACCACCCCGGGTGATGGTGGTCTGGTGCCCGAGTCGGGCATGTGCGAGATGGCCGACTGGCTGGAGGCGGGACACCGCCACTTCATCTGTTCAGCTGCGGTTCAGCCTGTGGCTCGCGCCATCCTCAACATCTGGCCCCTTGACCCCTATCTGGCCCGACATTTCTTGATGACATTTACCCCCCTGCTGCAGAGCGCAACCCAGGCAGATTACCTTGCGGTCTTTGCCGCCAGAGCGAATCCTGCCAGCCCGCATAGCGACTGGGTTCAGGCTTATATGAAGCTGGAGAAGAAACTGCACAGGGCCTATCTGGATCACTAATTAATCAAAATAAACAGCCAGTTAAGAGCACGACACAATTTGCCACAAGGCTCATTTGTGAGCTTGATCATGTTTTAAAATCGGCATAGAGTGCGCCTCGTCATCGGAATGACATCAGTTGCCTGGCAGTGGTTTCTCACGCATTGCATGCCATGCCAGCGCACTCGACACACCAGGAGAGTGTGCAACCCGGTTCTGCCGGGTCATCTGCCAGACTCGACGCCAGCCGTACGGCGGAGCCTGCAGCTTACATAAATTACAAAGTGTGAAGCACGTGAATAACGTGCGATCTCAACGAGGATTTTTTTATGATGAAAATGGCTCCTTCCATGATCGCCATCGCCATGGCTGCTCTGGGTGCTACCGCTGCTCACGCCGCTGACGACATCTACTTCGGTGCCGGTGTCGGTGCTACTCACTTCAACGGCCTGAACAAGCTGGAAAGCACCAATGTAGGCCAGGAAGACGCGGCTGCTGCCAACGCCTTCATGGGTTACAACTTCACCGAAAACTTCGGTACCGAACTGGGCTACCAGTACACCGGTCGTGGCAACACCAACGGCAACCGTTACGAAAGCCAGGGTGCCACCCTGTCCGGTATCGCCCGTATGCCGGTTGGCAACGACTTCTCCCTGTTCGCTGAAGGCGGCGCCTACTGGGGTCACACCGATGGTCTGGGTACCAGCGACACTAAAGTTTCCCCGCTGGCCGGTGCTGGTGTGACTTACAAGGTAAATGACGCGCTGGATCTGCAAGCTCGCTACCGCTACATGTGGGACGTGGCTGACCTGCACGCCAACGGTGAGCGTTACAAAGCCAACCAGAGCATCGCTACTCTGGAAGCGGTATACCACCCGTTCCGTACTTCCTACGTAGCTCCGGTAGCTGCTCCGGTAGTTGAAGAAGCGCCGGCTCCTGCTCCGCAAGTGGTAGAGAAGAACTTCGCCCTGAACTCAGACGTGCTGTTTGCCTTCGGCAAAGACACCCTGAAGCCGGAAGGCGTTGCAGCCCTGAACGGTCTGTATCAGCAAATCGTTGAGTTCCAGCCGAAAGATGGCAACGCTGTTGTTGTTGGTTACACCGACCGTATCGGTTCCGACGCTTACAACCAGAAGCTGTCTGAAGCCCGTGCCCGTACCGTTGCCAACTTCCTGGTAAGCAAAGGTATGGCTGCCAGCAAAGTTGCCATCGAAGGTCGTGGCGAAGCCAACCCGGTTACCGGCACCAAGTGCAACGGCGTAACCGCTAAAGCTCAACTGATCTCCTGCCTGGCTCCGGATCGTCGCGTAGAAGTTCGCGTATCTGGCGTACAAGAAGTTCAGCAATAATCTGACCTCGTTCAGATAGTGCGAAAAAAAAGGGATGCTGCGGCATCCCTTTTTGTTTGTCTCATTCTCGTTTGCATCCCTCACTCTCGCCTCCCTGCCCTTGCCTGCCCCGTCTCGAAAGCATAAAGTAGTTGCGCCTGTAAGGTATTGGATAAGCACTAAAAAGCGCTTCTTGTCCGGTCTGTTGTCCATGACGCCAATGCATCATGAGAGTCCAAAGCCTTCGCTATCCACTTTGCTGGCGATTTTTCGCAGCAATAAAAACAAGTGCATTGCCCGACATGGGCTAACACAACGAGGATAAACCGATGAAACTCAAAATGGCTCCTACCCTGATTGCACTGGCGCTCGCCGCCGCAGGTACCACAGCTCAGGCTGCCGATGACTGGTACACCGGTGTTGGTGCAGGTTGGGCATATGCTCACAACCTTGACGATGTACAAGGTCTGGATACAGACAAAGACGCCACCGCGCTGAGCCTGTTCGGCGGTTACAACTTCAACGACTACTACGCAGCTGAACTGGGCTACCTCTACGCCGGTAAAGCGGGCGTTGACGGTGCCGATTTCAAAACCCAGGGTGCCACCCTCTCCGGTATCGCCCGCCTGCCGCTCGGCGACATCTTCTCGGTGTTTGCTGAAGGCGGTGCCTACTTCAATCACGTCAACGGCAATGGCAACAGCGACAACGGCACTGCGCCGCTGGCGGGCCTGGGTCTGACAGCCAAGCTCTCCGACCTTATCGATGTGCAAGCACGCTACCGCTATCTGTGGAATCTGGGTGACGAGCAGAAAACCTGGGAGAGCGACATGAGCGTCGCGACCCTGGAGCTGGTGATGCACCCGAACCGTACCTCTTATGTTGCCCCGGTTGCCGCCCCTGCGCCTGAGCCGGTTCCCGAGCCGGTACTGGTCGACAAGAACTTCGCCCTGAGCTCAGACGTGCTGTTTGCCTTTGGCAAATCCACCCTCAAGCCAGAAGGTGTCGCAGCGCTGAACACCCTGTATCAGCAGATCGTTGATGTTCAGCCGAAAGATGGCAGCGCCGTGGTCGTCGGTTACACCGACCGTATCGGTTCTGATGCCTACAACCTGAAACTCTCCGAAGCGCGTGCCCGTACCGTAGCCGACTTCCTGGTTGGCAAAGGTCTGCCGGCTGGCAAAGTTGCCATCGAAGGTCGCGGTGAAGCCAATCCGGTCACCGGTACCCAGTGCAACAGCGTCAAGGGCAAGGCTCAGCTGATCTCCTGCCTGGCACCGGATCGCCGCGTAGAAGTACGCGTCACTGGCGTGCAGCAAGTGACCCAGTAACCACATCTGACAACACCAAGGGGATGAAGCTGCATCCCCTCAGAATGAAAAAAGGGATGCCATGGCATCCCTTGTTTTTACGGCTATTTAACGCTGAGCTGTATCAGAACGAGGTGCGGCGGTAGCGGCGATATTCCGGATGCCAGAAGTTGGCGTCGATGGCCTGATCGATCACCTCGTCCGGGGTCTGCACCGCTTTGCCCTGCAGCATGGCGGTCTTGGCCACCATCTTGGCGATGTAGCGGGAGACCTGATGGATATCCGCCAGATCCGGCAGCAGGGAGCCCTCCTCCCCTTTCACCAGCGGCGAGCACTCCGCCAGCGCGCGGCTGGCCGACATCAGCATGGCGTCGGTCACCCGGGTGGCGCCGGAGGCGATGACGCCAAGGCCGATCCCCGGGAAGATGAAGGAGTTGTTGCACTGGGCGATGACGTAGCGCTTGCCCTTGTGCTCCACCGGTGCGAACGGGCTGCCGGTGGCCACCAGCGCCTGACCGTCGGTCCAGCGGATAAGGTCTGCCGGCGTCGCCTCGACCCGGGAGGTTGGGTTGGAGAGCGGGAAGATGATGGGACGGGCACAGTGCTTGTGCATAGTCTTGACCACCTCTTCGGTGAACAGCCCCGGCTGGCCGGAGACCCCGATCAGAATGTCCGGGCGACCGTGCTCCATTACCTCCAGCAGGGAGATGTTGTCACCAACCGGCCAGTCGGCAATGCGCTCTACCGGCTGGGAGAGGCGGCGCTGGAAGTCAAGCTGGTTGGGGATCTTGTCGGTGATAAGACCGAAGCGATCCACCATAAAGACCCGGCTGCGTGCCTGGGCATCGGTCAGCCCTTCGGCCTTCATCTGCGCCACGATCTGCTCGGCGATGCCGCAACCGGCGCTGCCCGCGCCGAGGAAGGCGACCCGCTTCTCGGAGAGCTTGGCACCGGAGGCCTTGCAGGCGGCAATCAGGCTACCCAGTGTCACCGCAGCGGTGCCCTGAATATCGTCGTTGAAGCAGCAGAGCTCGTTCTTGTAGCGGTTGAGCAGCGGCATGGCGTTGTTCTGGGCGAAGTCCTCGAACTGCAGCAGGATATCCGGCCAGCGGCGCTTGACCGCCTGAATGAAGGCATCGACGAACTCGGCATACTCTTCACCGGAGATGCGCGGATTGCGCCAGCCCATGTAGAAGGGGTCGTTCAGCAACTGCTGGTTGTTGGTGCCCACATCCAGCACCACCGGCAAGCAGTAGGCGGGCGAGATGCCGCCACAGGCGGTGTAGAGCGACAGCTTGCCAATAGGAATGCCCATGCCGCCGATACCCTGGTCACCCAGACCCAGGATCCGCTCGCCATCGGTCACCACGATCACCTTGACGTTCTGCTTGGTGGCGTTTTGCAGCATGTCATCGATCCTCTCCTTGTCCGGATAGGAGATGAAGAGGCCACGGGCGCGGCGATAGATGTTGGAGAACTCCTCGCACGCCTTGCCGACGGTCGGGGTGTAGATGATGGGCAACATCTCGGTCAGGTGGTTGTGCAGCAGTCGGTAGAACAGTGTCTCGTTGGTATCCTGGATGTTGCGCAGATAGATGTGCTTGTCCATGTCGTTGCCGAACGCCATAAACTGGCGATAGGCGCGCTCGGCCTGCTCCTCGATGGTCTCGATATTCTGGGGCAACAGCCCTTCGAGGTTGAAGTTGCTGCGCTCTTCGCTGGTGAAGGCGCTCCCCTTGTTGAGCAGCGGGGTCTCCAGCAGGGCTGGACCGGCGTAGGGAATGTAGAGAGGACGTTTCTGGTTATTATCTTCAAACATGGATCTTGATACCTAAACGGTTAGCTAGACGCAGGGACCCGCCGATCCTAGGGGCTTGTGTCATTAATTTCAAAGAGTTTGCATATCCGTTGCAAAAGGTTTGCGACCGAGTCGACGAAATGCCCCCGGGGTCTGACCAGTCAGGCGCCGAAACGAGTTGGCAAAGTTGGCGCCATCGCTATAACCGACCCGGGCGGCCAGCTCGCTGAGCGGCCAGTTGGTGTAAAGCAGCAACTGACGCGCCTTGTTCATTCTGAGCTCGGTCACCCTCGCCATCGGCCCCATACCAAAGTGCTGCAGACAGAGGCGGTGCAGATGGGGCACCGAGCAGGCCATCTGGTCGGCGAGCCGGGCCACACTCCAGGGCTCGTCGAGACGCGCCTCCACCCGGCGAAACAGCGCCTGCAAGCGCAGCTCCGGCGTACCACGCACCTCTCCCTGCAGGGTGCGCTCCAGCAGGGCCAACAGCAGAGTGAGCAACTGGGGCTGGAGTGGGGAACGAACCCCTTCGAGCTGGATCAGGCTGAGCAGATGATGAAGCTGATCACCGCCATCCCCCTGCCAGATACGGTGGCCGAGCCGGTGTAGATGCTGCCAGCGCGGCACGTCATCGAGCAAAATCCAGCTCATCTGCCACTGCTCCCCCACCAGCTTGAGGCCACCGGGCTCGGCGGCGGGCAAAAAGATGAGCGAACCGTTCGGGACAGGCTGCTCACCCCGGTCGGTGAGCAGCGCCCCCCCCTCGCTGTGGCTCGCCATCAGAATGTGAAACTCGGGCCGATTGCGGCGAATGAGGTAGTGCTCCCGAATGGTCGAGAGACCGGTCAGAAAAATACCGGCCTCGCCGAGCAGCGGCAGCCCTTCGCGCCCCAGCATTCGCTCATCGCAGGAGGGCGCTATCTCCAGACACTCGCTGACAAAGGGCATAACACCTCAACAGGATAGTTTCACACAATAAACCCGAGAGAGCCTCACAGTGAAGCCGCTCGCCATTCCCCCTATCATACCCATGACAAACCTTGCTTTTCTCATACCCGGTTAACACTAATGAATTATTGGCAAGCGATTTTAAAACAAACCACCGATCGCGAGTTCATGACCCGATTGTGGCGGCTGGCCCTGCCGGTTTCGCTGCAATCCATGATGTTCTCCCTGCTCGGCCTCATCGATATCATGATGGTGAGCCAGCTTGGCACCACGGCTGTGGCGGCGGTCGGCTTGGGTAACCGGGTCTTCTTCTTCAATCTGCTGGTGATAGCGGGCCTCGCGGGCGGGGTCTCGGTATTGGCAGCACAATACTTCGGGCGCGGGGAGATGGCCGGGGTACGCCGCTCCCTGGCGCTGGCCATAGTGGGCGCCCTGCTGGTCACCCTGCCCTTTGCCTTCATCTATGTGTTATCACCGGGCAGCGTACTCGGCTTTGCCAGTCAGGATCCGGCACTGCGAGCTCTGGCGGATCAATTCTTGATGATCACCGGCGCCACCATCCTCTGTACCGCCATCGTAGTGCCGCTGGAATCAGCCCTGCGCTCGGTCGGCAATGCCGCCGCGCCAACCCGCATCGGCATTATCGCCATCATCGCCAACGTCATCCTCAACTACGCCCTCATCTTCGGTCACTTCGGCTTCGAGGCGATGGGGGTCGCCGGTTCGGCCTGGGGCACCACCATTTCCCGGCTGCTGCAGACAGCCCTGCTGCTGCTCTACGTAAAGCGTTATGAGGCGCGCCTGATCCCGCGTGCACCAGACTGGCTGGCCGCCTTCAAGCGCAAGGAGGTGGTGCGCTTTACCCTGATCGCCCTGCCGCTGCTGTTCCATGACGGTCTCTGGGCCTTCGGCATGCTGATTTACGGCTTTCTCTATGCACATCTTGGCACCGATTCGCTGGCCATCATGACCACACTCGGCACCCTGGAGAGCATCCTTATCTCCCTCTTCTTCGGACTGGCGGTGGCCTGCTCCACCCTGCTCGGCCACCGGCTCGGGGCCGAGGAGTACGAGATTGCCTGGCAGCACTCCCAGCTCTTCCTGCTGCTGGCACCGATTGGCGCGCTGCTGGTGGGGATCATCGTCTGGCTGCTGCAAGCCAACCTGCTGCAGTGGGTCGGCAACCTGCCCCCCGAGCTGATGACAGAGGCTGGACAGGTGCTCGGCATCATGTGCCTCGGGATGCTGCTCAAGGTGTTCAACATGGTGGGGATCATCGGGGTGCTGCGCTCTGGCGGTGATGTGAACTACAGCATCTTTATCGACATCGTCGGCATGTGGTGCATCGGCATCCCGCTCGCCTGGGTGGCGGTCACGCTGCTCGGCTGGCCCCTCTCCTGGGTGGTGGCGGTGGTGCTGCTGGAGGAGCTCAGCAAGGTACTGCTGGTGCAGCGCCGTATTCGCCAACGCTGCTGGTTGAAGAATCTGGTGATCGGATAAACAACCACAAATCGGGGTCATATCAATGACAGAAAAACCCTGTTTGCAGTATGCTGGGCGCCTCTTCAATCAGAGGCAGGGATCCACGGTTTCCCTGTCCAGTAGTCGTTTAAGGAGACGAGCATGCAACCACAGAAAGAGCTGATCACCGAGACGGCCCTGCTTGAGATGGCCAACAAGATCATCAAAGAGCATGAAGACTTCATCCACGGTATGCGCGCCGATTCGGTGGAGCAGAAGGGGGATATTCTGGTGTTCAAGGGGGAGTATTTCCTGGCCGAAGACGGCACCCCGACCGGCAAGACCATGGCAGTCTTCAACATGTTCAAGCTGCTGGCCCAGCAGCTCTCCGGCAAGTACAAGCTGGCCTGATCTCGCCAGCTCATTGCCAACAGGATGCCGCCCTCAGGCGGCATCTGTTTTTGCGCGGTTCTGCCCCTCGACCACCACGCAGTTGCGTCCCGCCATCTTGGCCTGATAGAGACACTCGTCGGCACGGTTGATCAGAATATCGATGGTGTCATCGGAACGGGCCATGGCAATCCCGATACTCACCGTCACCTCCAGCAATTCGTCCGAGGTGGGGCTCTTCACCAGACGCGCCTCGACGGCAATGCGCAGCCGCTCGGCCATTTTGCTCGCCAGTGCCGGATCGGCGCAGTTATGCATCAGGATGGCAAACTCTTCTCCACCATAACGCCCCAGCACCATGTCAGGCTCCAGCTGCTCGCCCAGGGTGGTAGCCACCTCCTTGAGCACCGCATCCCCCGCCAGATGGCCGTAGATATCGTTGATCCGCTTGAAGCGATCGAGATCCAGCAGCATCACCGCAAAGGGCTTCTTCTTGAGTTGCAGCCGGATTCTGGCCTGCTCCAGTTGCTTCATCAGCAAGCGGCGGTTCATCATGCCGGTCAGCTCATCGGTGGTCGATTCCCGATATAGCCGCAGCAGCATGTTGAGTTGGCCGCACTGCACCCAGCAACTGGCCATGGTAAACATGCCGAGCACCCACACCTGATTCAGGGTGGCCTGACTCCAGATGCTCTGGCCCACCAGCAGCCAGTGGCCCAGCAGCATGGTCACCAGTACCACACCAGCCAGTTGCAAGCCGAGGGAGAGGGGGATGGGGAAGATGGCAAACAGGGTGATCAGCAGATAGGGAAAGGCCGCATAGCCCGCCTGCAACTCCTGTCCGGCGCCAAAGCTGTTCAGGCAAAAGAGAGAGAAGAGCATCATCACGGCCATCAGATAGCCAAGGGCCAGCTTCATCCGTTCCCGCTTGAAGTGGATGAGGTACGAGAGCGGAATAAGTGGCGAGAGCGCCAGGGTGCAGAAGATCCTGGCCTGAAACAGCTGCTCGAAATGAACGGCCGGCAAAGTCAGCCAATCCACCACGGCCCAGGCGGGCAATCCGAGCATCAGCAAGCAGGTCAGCAGGCGCAAACGCACCGTCATAAAGCCCATGCGAGTACGAGTAAAGTCTTCGGAGTGAACTCTCGCACTCCAGAACTCTGACAACTTGAGCATCCAGAGTCTCCACGATGAATACTGAGGGCTCATTCTACACCTACAAAGTGGTAAAAATGTCATTAGCGGGGAGAATAAAAAGGAGAGGTCGGTCACACAAACCGACAGATGATAATCGCAGCGCGCAAACGTTTCAACCCATCAAAAAATAAACCTTTTTTTGCATAATTAGCGCTGGTCAGCCTCATTTCAATCACTACAATAGCGCCCAATTTTCTCCCCCTCCCCACACAATTCGAGGTACTTATGGAACAGGCTGCTGTCACACGCGCCAATCGAGAGGCACATCCACCCAGGCGAGCCCACAGCGAACTGGTCTATGGCATAGAGGATGTCCCGCCTCTGCCCCAGACGCTGTTCGCCGCCCTGCAGCATATGCTCGCCATGTTTGTCGCCATCATTACCCCGCCCCTGATTATCGCCAATGCCCTCGGCCTCCCTGCCGCCGACACCCGTTATATCGTCTCCATGTCGCTGGTCATGTCCGGCATCGCCTCCTTCATTCAAACCCGCCGCTTCGGCCCCATCGGTTCCGGCCTGCTCTCGGTGCAAGGCACCAGCTTCAACTTCCTCGGCCCCATCATCGCCTCCGGTCTCGCCCTCAAACAGGCCGCCATGCCCACCGAGGATCTGTTGGGCACATTGTTTGGCACCATGATGGTTGCCGCACTCACCATAGTGGTGATGAGCCGCTTCCTCCATCTGGTGAAACGGATCATCACCCCGCTGGTCACCGGCATAGTGGTGCTGCTGATCGGCCTGACCCTGATCAAAGTGGGCCTGATCAGCATGGGCGGCGGCTATACAGCCCTCTCTGATGGCAGCTTCGCCAGTCACACCAACCTCTTCCTCTCCCTGCTGGTGCTCGGCCTTATCGTGTTGCTGCAACGCAGTCGCAACCCCTGGCTACGCCTCTCCGCCATCATGATCGCCATGCTGGCGGGCTATGCCGTGGCCCTGCTGCTGGGCAAAGTGAGCGCCCCCACCTTCGACGGCCCGCTGGTGATGGTGCCCATTCCGCTTCACTACGGTCTCGGCTTTGACTGGCAGCTGTTCGTGCCGCTCGCCATCATCTTCGTGGTGACGGCGCTCGAAGCGATCGGCGACATGACCGCCACCTCGGATATCTCCGGCGAGCCACTGGAAGGGCCTATCTATATGGAGCGGATCAAAGGCGGCGTGCTGGCCGATGGTGCCAACTCCATGTTGGCGGCGGTGTTCTCCACCTTCCCCATGTCCACCTTCGCCCAGAATAACGGCGTCATTCAGCTGACCGGCGTCGCCAGCCGTCACGTCGGTCTCTTTATCGCCGCCATGCTGGCCCTGCTTGGCCTGTTCCCGGCGGTCGCGAGTCTGGTACAGCAGATCCCCGAGCCTGTACTGGGCGGTGCCACCATCGTCATGTTCGGCACCATCGCCGCCGCTGGCGTGCGCATCATTGCCCGCGAGGAGCTGGATCGCCGCGCCCTGATGATCCTGGCAGTGTCGCTGGCCATGGGGCTGGGAGTCGCGCAGGTACCGGAAGTGCTGCAACACCTGCCGGAGCTGGCCAAGAGCGTACTCTCCTACGGCGTCGCCACCGGTGGCATTACCGCCATCGTGCTCAACCTGCTGCTGCCCAAGCGCGAAGCGCGCCACTCCTGAGACATCGTCCACCGATAGCCAACCCAAGCCCCGCACTTGCGGGGCTTTACCTTGCCAGTCGCCACGGGTAGTGTGCTGGGCAGCCTTTTTTGAGGATGCCGCCATGCCCTATCGCCTGCTCTCCCCCCTCCCCGATACCGCTTCACCCGCACAGATACTGGCACAAGAGCAGCACTGGCTGCGCGACTGTGCCCATGACGGCCAGCCCCGCGCTCACCTGTGGCAGGCGCCCCAATGCCTGATTGTCACTCGCAAGGATACCCGTCTCCCCCATTACGAAGCCGCCTGCAAACAGCTGGCAGACGAAGGCTGGCCGGTGCATGTGCGCGACAGTGGCGGTACCGCCGTGCCCCACGGGGCGGGGATCCTCAACCTATCCCTGCTGCTGCCCCGCACCACCACAGATCTCGCCCACTACTACCGGCTGCTGGGGGCGCCGCTGCTGACCCTGTTGGCGGAGTACGGCCTTGAGGGAAGCTATGACTTCGTGCCCGGCTCCTTTTGCGATGGTCAGTACAATCTGGTGATCGGGGGACGCAAGATCACCGGTACCGCCCAGCGCTGGCTGGCACCGGGGCAGGATCACCAGGGCGCCGTGCTGGCACAAGCCATGCTGCTGGTGGCCGGTGATGTGGATGAGGGAACCAGAATGGCGAGCCGCTTCTACGAATTGGCGGGCGGCGAGCTGCGTTTTATGGCGGGAACCTCCACCACGCTGGCAAGCTGCATCGATTGGCGCGGTAGCGATCAGGCACTGGTGGAGAAAGTGCGAGCACGTCTGGATAGCCTGCTGAGCGAGGGGCTATCCCCCCCATCCTGACCTTATCCCGAAGGGAGAGGGAAAGTACCCATCCTTAAACACAGCGCACAAAAAAGCCACGACCGGAGTCGTGGCTTGTTCTTTTCAAGGGGAGCGTGAAACGGGCTGAGGCGTTCAGGCCGTCTGCGGCTCCGGCTCGGCTTCGCTATCCAGATCCCGGCTAAAGTAGGCGCGGGTCTCGGCGATCACCACATGGCGCAGGCCAATCAGGCCGATGAGATTGGGCACCGCCATCAGGCCGTTAACGATATCGGCAAGCAGCCAAATCATGTCCAGATGGAGGAAAGCACCGCTCGCTACCAGCGCCAGATAGACCAGACGATAGGGCTTAATTGCCTTCACCCCGAACAGGTATTCGGTGCAGCGCTCGCCGTAGTAGTTCCAGCCAAGGATGGTGGTAAAGGCGAAGAACAGCAGGCCTATGCTCACCAGATACTGGCCAACATGGGCATCGAGCCCCTGGGCAAAGGCCAGACTGGTCATGGCCGCGCCGCTTGCATCGCCGCTCCACACGCCTGTGACCACCAGGGTCAGGCCGGTCATGGTGCAGATGATGATGGTGTCGATGAAGGTACCTGTCATGGAGACCAGCCCCTGCTCCACACACGAATCGGTCTTGGCTGCCGCCGCCGCGATGGGCGCAGAGCCCAGTCCCGACTCGTTGGAGAAAACCCCACGCGCTACCCCGGACTGGATTGCCAGCATGATGCTGGCACCGACGAAGCCGCCGGTCGCCGCATGGCCGGTGAAGGCACTCTCGATAACCAGCATGACGGCATCGGGCAAGGCGCTGGCGTTGTTCACCAGCACACCCAGACAGGCGACGATGTAGAAGATGGCCATGAAGGGCACCACCTTGCTCGACACGCTGGAGATGGATTTGATCCCTCCCAGGGTCACCAGCGCCACGATCAGGGTCAGCACCACGGCGGTCGCTTCACGGGGCACCGAGAAGGAGAGGCTCATGGCGTCGGAGATTGCGTTAACCTGCGGGAAGGTACCGATCCCGAAGAAAGCCACTCCGATGCCGAACAGGGCAAACAGCTTGGCGAGCGGCTTGGAGCCGAGCCCCTTCTCCAGATAGTACATGGGGCCACCCGCCATCTGGCCGTTGGCATCCTGCTCGCGATACTTCACAGCCAGCAGACACTCGGCGTACTTGGTGGCCATGCCGAACAGCGCCGCCATCCACATCCAGAACAGGGCACCGGGGCCGCCGAGCTTGATGGCAGTAGCCACCCCGACGATGTTGCCGGTACCGATGGTGGCAGAGAGGGCGGTACAGAGGGCGCCGAAGCTGGATACATCTCCCTGCTTGCCCTGCCCCTGATCGCGACCAAAGACCAGCCGCAGAGCGAGCGGCAAGCGCACGACCTGAAGCAGACCCAGACGCAGGGTGAGATAGATACCGGTCCCGACCAGCAGGATCAGCAGGGGCGGACCCCAGATAAAGCTATCGATGGCGGTTAACGCCGATTGAATTGATGACATGCATCCTCCTTAAGAAACAGAAATTAAGGAGGAGAAGGATGATCTTCCCATAGGTGTCGCGATCGGCCAGAGGCGATCGGATGCGGGCCAAGCCCAGGTACAACCATCCCATCCCCTCTGTCCTTTTGCCTGAGAGTTTCCGGCGCCAGCCTGCCCTTGCGGGTAGTCATGGTGCCTTGCTCCTTCGGCGCCCGATTTAACGGGTCTCTCCAGAGTATCGTCCAGTAGCAGTCCACACCGGTTGCCCGGTACCTGAAAGATTCACTTCTTCGGTGGATGGTTGCCCATCGCTCTCCTGCTACCTTCATCCGAACTAGTTTGGATTAGGAAGTCGGCATGTTAATCCAAAAAATGTGAGCTGTCTCGCACTTGGCCGCCCCCATTTATATTTTTTTAGTGACCGCCAGAGCAGCGACAAGAATGTTAAATGTTAGTTAACTATCAACATGTTAGGCTCTCACGGATCAAATGTGGCCCAAACGGGAAAAATGGCGGATAGAGAACAGTGATCCCTCTCGTTTCGCCAAGAAAATCTTGCCGACATATCCAATCAAAATGCTTGCACACAGAATCAATAAGCCGATAATCCGCTGCATAACCAAGCACTTTGCCATCAATTTATGCACTGTGTTCGGTTGGTCCCACCGGACCGCTCGCCTGACCCGGCCGTCGCCGGTTCAATCGCATATGGCTTGGGCATATCACGCCCCCTAAGGACTTTCAAAAGAGAATGAACGACGCCCTGGTTGCAAAAGATGTGGTCGCACAAGATTACCGTCAGCTGGTTGAACAATTCGGCTCCCCCCTGCTGCTGCTCGACAAGGCAGCCGTCCGCAAACAGTATCGGGCCCTGGCCGCCGCCCTGCCCGATGTACGATTGCACTATGCACTCAAACCCCTGCCCCATGAGGCGGTGGTCTCTGTCTTGAAGGAAGAGGGGGCCTGTTTCGATCTGGCCACCAATGGCGAAGTGGATCTGGTGCGCAGTCAGGGGGTTCGCCCGGGACGTTGCATTCATACCCATCCCATCAAGCGCGACAGCGATATCCGTTATGCGCTGGAGTTTGGCTGCACCGTGTTTGTCTACGACAACCCGCTGGAGCTGGAAAAGTTCATTCCCTACAAAGACGAAGTGAAACTGCTGCTGCGGGTCAGCTTCCCCAACCCCGAGACCAAGGTCGATCTCTCCAAGAAGTTCGGCTGCACTCCGGAGCAAGCGCTGCCGCTGCTGCAACTGGCCCACGCCAAGGGGATCAAGGTGATGGGGCTGTCGTTCCACGTCGGCTCCCAGGTACCCCACGCCCGTCGCCATGTGCAGGCCATCGACGCCTGCCGCGAGATCATGGAGCAGGCCTGGGCGCTCGGGCTCAAGCCCTGGGTGCTGGACATCGGCGGCGGTTTCCCGGTCGACTATGAAGGGGGCGAGTTCGATATCGACGGCTTCTGCGCGCCGATCCGCGAAGCGCTGGCCAAGTTGCCCGCTACCGTGCAGAAGATTGCCGAACCGGGCCGCTTTATCAGCGCACCGGCCATGACTTCGGTATCCAGCGTGATGGGCAAGGCGCACCGCGGCGACAAGATCTGGTACTACCTGGATGACGGTCTCTACGGCAGCTACAACGGCCAGCTCTATGACCACGTCACCTATCCGGTGAGCACGCCTTATGCCAGTGGCGAGCAGCACAACTCGGTGCTCTCCGGCCCGACCTGCGACAGCGTGGATGTGATCCGCGATGGCATCATGCTGCCGGACCTGGCTATCGGCGAGTTGGTGGTTGGCAAGGTGATGGGCGCCTACACCTGGGCCTCCGCCTCCACCTTCAACTTCTTCCCCAAGGCCAGCATCCTCATTCTGGACAGCAGTCAGAAGGGGCAGAAGCTGGTGGCAGTAGCCTGAGCACACCGCTCGCTCGCCAACAGGTTCACTGGGCAAAAACAAGAGGGGGAAGCTTGAGCTTCCCCCTCTCTTATTTCACCAACCCCTATCAGATAAACTGACTGGTCAGCAGCCAGCCGGTGTAGGCGACGAAGCAAGTCAGCAGCACGCCCCCCTCCAACCGGTTGATACGGCCCTGCCCCTTGCGGCCCAGACACATCACCAGCAGCAGCAGGGTCAGCCCCATCATGATGCTCCAGTCACGGGTGAGCACCTCCGGCGCCACATCGAGCGGGTGGATGCCCGCCGCAATCCCCACCACCGCCAGGGTGTTGAACAGGTTGGAGCCGAGCACGTTGCCAAGGGCCAGGTCATGCTCGTTCTTGCGAATGGCGATGAGGGACGAGGCCAGCTCCGGCAGGGAGGTTCCCACCGCGACTATGGTGAGACCAATCACCAGATCGCTGATACCTAGCGCCTGAGCGATGGTCACCGCCCCCCAGACCAACAGGCGGGAAGCACCGATCAGCAGCACCAGCCCGACCACCAACCAGAATATGGCACTCTTGAGGGACATCCCCTCGCTCTCGATATCCTCGGCGGTCTCGGTATCCAGCGCATCTCCCTTGCCATTCATGCCAGCCCAGATAGACCAGCCCATCAGGGCAACGAAGACGGCCCCCAGAATGACCGCATCCATCCGGCCCAGATGAGCATCGATCAGCAGGGCGCCGGAGAGCAGGGTAATACCAAGCAGAATGGGGATCTCCTTGCGCACTACCTGAGAAGCTACCGCGATAGGGCTGATCAGTGCCGTCAGACCCAGGATCAGTGCGATATTGGTGATGTTGGAGCCATAGGCATTGCCGAGCGCCAACCCGGGATTGCCCTGGGACGCCGCCAGCGCCGAGACCACCATCTCCGGGGCCGAGGTACCAAAACCGATGATCACCATGCCGATCAGCAGCGGCGGCATCCCCGCATAACGGGCGGTGGCGGCGGCACCGTCGACAAACTTGTCTGCACTCCAGACCAGCAGCGCCAGTCCGGCAATCAGGGCAACAAAAGCCAGGGTCATAGGATCTTCATCTCTTGTTATCTGCAACAAAGCGCCAGCCCGAACGGGCAGGCACCATGGGAAAGTGGCGCCAGTGTAGCTGTGCCACCTTCCATTTCAAGGGGAAATCAAACCATGATTAACATTTCACAGTGCAGCCAGCAGGCTCGCGGCATCGGAGACCTCAAACTTGCCCGGCTCCTCCACAAACAGCTGCTCGACTACACCATCGTTGGCGATCAACGCAAAGCGCTGGGCACGGATGCCACCAAAGGCGCCGGTATCCTTGGCCAGATCCAGCGCCCGGGTCCAGCTGCCATCGCCATCTGCCAGCATGGTGATCGCCTCTGCATTCTGGGCCGTCTGCCAGGCCCGCATCACGAAAGCGTCGTTGACCGAGAGGCAACAGATGGCATCCACCCCTTTGGCCATGAACTGATCAGCCAGCACCACGTAACCCGGCAGATGGGCATTGGAGCAGGTGGGAGTAAAGGCACCAGGCACTGCAAACAGCACTACTTTTTTACCGGCGAACAGCGTCTTGCTATCCCGCAGCTGCTTGCCCTCGGCGGCGATAAAGGTAAATTCACCCGCAGGCAGGGGTTGTCCTACAGCAATCATGGTTTCTCGTCCTGAGTCGTGATGGGAAGTTGCCAGTTTATCCCAGAGTGACGATGCCGCCTAACAACGGCTCTGAGCCTGACCATGGATAGCGGCAGGCATTTTCCCCTTGGGCAGACTACTCTTGAGCTGGTTTCACGGCGCCAGGAGGCCCCATGCAACACTATTACGATGGTCTGGAAATTCGTCCCCCCGCCCTGCGCGAACAGCAGCAACTGGACCAGCTCAATCATCAGCTTACCCATGTCAGTCAATATTGCGCCGGTTACTCCAGCGCCTATCGCCAGTGCCGCCTCGAGGATCTGGCAGAGCTGGCCACCCTGCCACTGCTCGACAGCAAAGAGCTCTTTGCCGCCCAGCAGGCTCATCCCCCCTTTGCCGGTCTCACCGGCCGCCCCGCCAGTCAGGCGTTGCGGGTCTTCTCCTGTCCGGGCCAGCTGGCCATCCCCGAATATGCCGGGGCAGACTGGTGGGGGGCCGCCCGGGCGCTGTTTGCCGCCGGTTTCAAGGCGGGGGAAGTGATGCTCAACGGCCACGACTATCATGCTGGCCCCACCGCCTTTATCTTCGATAACGGTGCCCGCCAGCTGGGGGCTCCAGTGGTACCCTGCGGCCCCCACGATACCCAGCGCCAGCTGGAGGCACTGCTGCGCTATCAACCCACCGGCTATGTCGGCCCGCTGGTGACCCTGCTCGACCTGCTGGAAGCAGCCGAAGCGGCGGAGATCCCGAGCGACTCGCTGCGCCACGCCCTACTGTGCGAAGCAACCCATCCCGAAACGGCACCACTGCGCGCCATCCACGGCATTGCGGCCCTCAACTGTCTGGTGTGGCAGGATGTGGGGGTGGTGGCCTACGAGAGTCAGCCCGGTCAGGGCTTTATCGTCAACGAGAGCTGCATCGTCGAAATCATCGATCCCGCCAGCGGCAATCCCGTGAGTGGCGACGAGACCGGCCAGCTGGTGGTGACCCGGCTAGATCTGGAGTATCCCCTACTGCGTCTGGCTACCGACTGGCAAGGGCACTGGCTCGCCAAGCCGAGCGCTTGCGGGCGCACCAACCGGCGCCTCAAGCTGGTGTAGCAGACCAAGTAAATGCACAAAGGCAGACGGGCAGCCATCAGGCTGCCCGTCTTGTCTCTGGAGAAGATAATATATGAAGTTGGTCAGCGCCTTGCTTGCCAGGTGGCGATGGCAAGCAGGGAGTCGGGGGTAAATTCACTGGCGCGCTCGGCGATCTCGGCCAGGCTCATCCAGTGCACCGCGCTCACCTCTTCGGCCTGCAACTGCAGCGGCCCCTGATAACGGCAACTGAAGAGGCCACCCCAGACCCGATAGCCCTCCCCTTCTGCATAAAAGCTGCCAAAGCCCTGCAGTGGAACATCCATAATCCCCAGCTCTTCGGCCAGCTCGCGCCGGGCGGAGCGCTCCATCTCCTCACCGGTGGTGACCACGCCACCGGCGCAGGCATCCAGCATGCCGGGGCAGAAATCCTTGCTGAGGGTGCGTCGCTGCACCAGGATCCGATCCGCGTCGTCGAGCACCAGAATATAGCTGGCACGATGGCAGAGATTCTCTCGCCGCACCTTGGCTCGCTCGGCCACGCCAATCACCCGGTTATCCTCGTCCACCACATCAACCCATTCCACGCACAGGCCCTTTTATTTGTTCCATTCAAGCCCGCAGTATATCGGTGCGGTGGTTTGCCATGGCACAACTTTTTCGATGATGCCGTCAATTTGCCGAGCTCACCGGCAAAATAAGGATTCATGCAAATCTTTATAAACCGTCATATCAGTGTCATCGACCAACACCATAGTGTGCCCTGTCCAGGCAATCAGGGAACCGTGTGATGAAGGTATTCAAGCAGTTATCCCCACGGCAGATCGCTCGCTACATCAAGAGCTTTCATCGAGGCTATTTTGCCATCGAGTCGCTGGGGACATTTGAATTCAACGCGGGCAGGATCAGCCTCCATGGCCTGACCTGCCACCAGCGGCTAAGATTGGCTCGCCAGATCAATCTGGCGGTCAGACAACTTGGTCACCGCGACCCCTTGCCGGACATGTGAGTCAAAGGGTCTTGCCCTACTGTCTGTTGTGCATCCATGCTTTGCCCGTCGGCTACTCGCCGCGCGGGCCGTTTTCGATATCGGTAATGATGCCGTTGCGCACCGTCACAAAGCGCATGAACTCGTTCTTGCCGAAGTTGTAGGTCCAGCGTTCACCATATTTGACCTGCACCATGTTGCCAAACTGGTTCTCCTCGTTGCGGTTGAGCTCTTCACGCAACATCGGCTCACCGCACTTAAGCAGCATCTCGGCGGTGGTGTCTCCCTCGGTGATCAGGGCGTTCTTGCAGCGCATGGCATCAGCACTGGCCGGAATGCTCAGCAGCAACAGAGCAAGCCCCGCTACTTTCTTCATCTTCTTGCTCATCGGGTTCTCCTTATCCTCTCTAATGAGTCGCAGTATGCCTGTTCCCGTTTCTGAAAAAACCAGTAAAAAGCGCAAAAGTGCCGCCCTTTTCTGCTCTCCAGCCCGCTGGGCGCGACAAATGCTGTCTATCACATAACCCAAAAACAAACGGCGACCCGAGGGTCGCCGTTTGCATCAAGCCAGCAGGATCACAGGATGTCCAGCAGCTCGACTTCAAATACCAGTGCAGAGTAAGGCGGGATGGAGCCCGCGCCACGGGCACCGTAGGCCAGATCGTGGGGGATGTAGAGCTTCCACTTGGAACCAACCGGCATCAGCTGCAGCGCTTCAACCCAGCCAGCGATCACGCCGGTCACCGGGAATTCAGCCGGCTGGCCGCGAGCGACGGAGCTGTCGAATACGCCACCGTGGGTGAAGGTACCGTGGTAGTGCACACGCACGGACTGACCGGCTACCGGAACGGCACCGTTGCCTTCTACCAGCACTTCGTACTGCAGACCGGAGTCGGTCACCTTCACTTCAGCGCGCTTGGCGTTATCAGCCAAGAAGGCTTCGCCGTCAGCAGCAGCGGCCTTGGCGGCGGCTTCCTGCTCTTCTTGCATACGCGCAGTGATCACCTGGAAGGCATCATTGATATCGTCACGGCTGACCGCGAACTCCAGACCATTCAGGGCATCTGCCAGACCTTGTTGCAGGGCCGGGATATCCAGACCGGCGAAGGCTTGCTGCGCCAGCTGATCACCCATGTTGCGGCCGATGCCATAGCTGGCCTTCTGTTCGATAGAGTCGTATTGGGACATTGAGATGTTGCTCCAGATCCATGTAGTAAAGAGGCGGGATAATATCAGACTTTTGGCCGGGGTGCTGCCGGGGGCGCCCCTGATTTCCCCGTCAGTGGGAGGAACTTCACACAAGATGCGGATGAACGCCGCCCAACGGCGGCGATCTGCTTAACCGCGATCCAGCAAGGCTCTGACCGCAGCCACCTTGGCGCCATCGGTGATATTGACCCGACCATCATCCGAAGTGCCCATATTCACTCCGTGCGGCACCATGCCACCGCGCCAGCCCATGCCGGACATATGCACTTCGCTCACCCCGGTGAACTCGATGATGGTCCGCACATTGTCGGCATTTACCCCGGCGCCCGGCATCAGGCTGGCACGTCCCGCCAGCGCCTGCTGCATCTCCTGCAGGGTTTCCAACCCCGCCAACGCGGTCGGCGCATGGCCCGAGCTCAGAATGCGCTCGCAACCGGCCGCGACTATGGTCTCCAGATCGAGGCGCCAGTCGGAAGATAGGTCGATGGCGCGATGGAAAGTGACCCCCAACGGTCCTGCAGCATCCACCAGCTGTTTGAGTTTGGCGGCAGGCACCCGCCCCTCCTCATCCAGCAAACCGACCACTACCCCTTGCAGACCGGCAGAGCGGGCCGCCGCGATATCTTGCAGCATCATCTCGAACTCGCCGTCGTTGAAGCAAAAATCCCCGGCACGCGGGCGGATCATGGCATAAACCGGCACGGTGGCGTGGCGGGCTGCCTGCTGCATAAAACCGTAGGAGGGGGTCAGGCCGCCCAGACCCAGCGCAGAGCAGAGCTCGATGCGATCCGCCCCGGATTGCTGGGCAGTAAACAGGGATTCCAGGTTGTCGATACAGATTTCAAGACGGGTCATGAGGACTCCTTTTTCGGGGAGATCAGACCCCACATCTGATCTCATAGATTGAGCAAGGCTGCGCCGCGTACACCGCCGGCACCACCGAAGCGGGCCTGACGGATCTCGGGCAGGGCGACCCCGGGCAGCAAGTGACCGGGCAGACGCAGCGGCAGCTGTTCATAGAGGGCGGGCAGGCCGCTCAGGCCGCCCCCCAATACCACCACCTCGGGATCAATCACCGAAATGGCGGTGGCAAGCCCGGCGGCCATGATCTCCAGCCAGCAGTCGACCGTTTCGACCGCATGGGGTTCATGGGCCTCGAAGCGTCCCACAATCTGGTGACCCGTGGCGCGCTGGCCATGGAAATGATGATAGAGACGCTCCAGACCGGTGCCGGAGGCATAGGTTTCAAAACAGACCAGACGGCCGCAGCCGCAACGAGGACGGGGCAACTCGGGGTACTTCATCAGCATGGTCGCGGGCAAGGGGTAGTGACCAATCTCGCCAGCCAGCCAGTTGCGCCCCTGAATAAGCTTGCCCGCCAGATAGACGGCGCCGCCGATGCCGGTGCCGATGGTGACGCCGAGCGCACTGCCTGCGCCGTCGGCTGCCCCTTGATGCACTTCGGACCAGAGGAAGCAGTTGGCGTCGTTATCCACCTTGACCGGCCGCTCCAGCAGCTCGGCCAGATCGGCGCCCAGATGGCGACCATTGATGGAGGGCAGATTGGCCGCCACTATGCTGTGATCCTGGCTGTTGATGACACCGGGGAAACCAATGCCGACCGAGCCTCGTGCGCCGAAGCGGGCATCCGCCTGCTCGACCCGGGAGCGGATCAGCTGCTGTAATCCCTCATAATCGTTGCCCGGGGTGCTCATGCGCTCCTCGTGGCAGAGGTTCAATGCACCGTCATAGACCGCGAAGGCGATCTTGGTGCCACCGATATCAAAGCCGTAATACATGCCAGCACTCCCTTGTCAGCCCGTGTTTATCCAACTCTGTTTCAAGGGGGACATTGTATTAATTCGCAAAAAAAATAAAGTGACCGAGGGCGAAAAACGGGAGGGTGATCAGAGCAAACGGCTCATTTGTCGCTGCAGGCAGGGCTGCCCGAGGCTTATCAGGGTGCGCTCCTCGCCATCAAAAACGAAGCCACGGCGCAGGTAGAACCCCTCGCCGATGTGGTTGCCATCGAGCAGCCACAATTTGACGCTATGGCAACCGGCGCGGCGCATCTGCATCGCCACCGCCTGCCACAGCCGTTTACCATAACCTTGTCGCCAGTGGTCGGGATGGAGGTAAAAAGCGCGGATCAGGGCATGACTCTGTCCCGCTTCCTGCTGTGGTTGCCAGTAGAGCAGGCCAATCACTACCTCATCGAGACAAAACAGCATGGGCCTTGGGCCCGGCTCGGCCAGACGGCTCTGCCAAATCTGCAGATGGGCGGTGACGTCCAGCTGCTCCAGCAGGTCGGCACCGAGCACCTGGCCATAGGCAGCGAGCCAGCTGGCTCGCTGCATCACCGTCATGGCGGCGGCATCGTTGCTGCGCGCCATGCGCAGGCTTATGCCTTGCATTGGGGCACCAGACCGTTGGCGCGGGCCTGCTCATAGAGCGGCAGCACTTGCGCCTGTTGCGCCTGCAACTCGGCGATCCGGTTCTCGTTGCTCGGGTGGGTGGAGAGCAGTTGCGGCGGCGTGTTGCCACCGGCGGCGGCACTCATGTTTTGCCACAGGGGGATTGCCTCGGCCGGATTGAACCCGGCACGCGCCATCAGCTCAAGTCCGAGCCGATCCGCTTCGCTCTCCTGAGTACGGCCGTAGGGCAACATCACCCCCACCTCGACCCCGAGGCCAAGGGCGGCCATGGTGGCGCCGCGATACTCGCTGGTGCCCATGGCGATGTCCGCAGCCGCCAGACCGATCCCCGCCAGCTGGCTGCGCGAGAGTCGCTCGTTGGAGTGCTGGGCCAGCACGTGAGTCAGCTCGTGGCCGATGACGGTCGCCAGCTGATCCTGATTCTTGGCCACCTTGAGCAGGCCGCTGTAGACCCCGATCTTGCCGCCGGGCAGGGCGAAGGCGTTGACCTGTTTGGAGTCAAACACCACCACTTCCCAGTTGGTGATGCCATAGCTGGCCGGCACCTGGGCAGTCACCGCCTTGGCGACACAGGAGACATAGGCGTTGAGTTTGGCATCCTTGCTCACTTTCTCCTGCTTCTTCATCTGCTCGAAGGAGTCGGCTCCCAGCTGGTTCATCTGCTGGGGAGAGTAGAGCAGCATCTGGCTGCGGCCGGTCGGCGACTGGGCGCAGGCGACCAGCAGGGAACTACAGAGGGCTACCATGCCAAACTTGGTGAGGGACGCAATCATGAAGGGATCCTTTGCCATAACGTTGCCCTATTCTCGGAAATGCCGCCCTGCTACGCAAGGGAGCCAGCCCCCGGCTGGCGGAAAAATATCCATCCTGCGTTATTAACAAAACTGACAACCGCCAAAAACAAAACGAGCCCGCTTGGGGCTCGTTTTATCAGGGCATGCTGACTGCAGGCAGTTACATGATACCCAGCTTTTTCAGGTCAGCCTGTACCACCTTGGCCGGAACCGGCACGTAGCCATCTTTGGCAACGATGTTCTGGCCTGCTTTGGAGAGCATCATCTTGACGAACTCTTGCTCCATCGGGGAGAGCGGCTTGTTCGGATGCTTGTTCACGTAAACGTACAGGAAGCGTGACAGCGGATACTTGCCAGTGATGGCGTTATCGGAGGTCGCTTCGATGAAGGTCTTGCCATCTTTGGAGAGCGGTACGGCACGCACGCCGGAGGTGACATAACCGATACCGGAGTAGCCGATGCCGTTCAGGGAGGCAGAGACAGACTGCACCACGGAGGCAGAACCCGGCTGCTCGTTTACGCCACTCTTGAAGTCGCCGTTACACAGGGCGTGCTCCTTGAAGTAACCGTAGGTACCGGATACGGAGTTGCGACCGAACAGTTGCAGATCCTTAGAGGACCAGTTGCCATCCAGACCCAGATCAGACCATTTGGTGGCAGCCTTGGCTTCGCCGCACTTGAGGGTGCTGGAGAAGATGGCGTCGATCTGCGGCATGGTCAGCCCCTTGATGGGGTTGTCCTTGTTGACGAACACCGCCAGGGCATCGACTGCAACGCGGATGGCAGTCGGCTTGTAGCCGTAACGCTTCTCGAAAGCTTCCTCTTCACCGGCCTTCATGGCACGGCTCATCGGACCGAACTGGGCAACACCTTCGGTCAGGGCAGTCGGGGCGGTAGAAGAACCGGCGGCCTGGATCTGCACGTTGACGTTGGGGTACAAACGCTTAAATTCTTCGGCCCACAGGGTCATCATGTTGGCCAGGGTGTCAGAGCCGACAGAGGACAGGTTGCCCGAAATGCCGCTGGTCGGTGTGTAATCCGGCAGGTCTTTATCCACACCGGCAGCCAGGGCGCTGACAGAAAACAGGGTTGCTGCGGTGAATCCGATTACACCAGCCAGTTTGTTGAGTTTCATCCAATCTCTCCAAAGTTACAGAAGGTCCGTTCTTAAGACGGCGCCAGTATCTGACCTGGCAGTGACAAATTTATGGATTTAATGTGACACTTTAATGACATGGCGACAGATTTGAACAAATGAAAAGAGGGCCCGTTCAAAGGCCCTCTTTTTGCAGCTAACCCATTGCCAGAAAAGACTATTTAATCACCACCATGCGACTCGGAATGAGAAAGCTGAAGCGGCTGCCAAGGCCGACCCGGCTCTCGATATCGAGCTGGCAGTCATGATGACTGAGGGCATGCTTGACGATGGCAAGGCCCAAGCCTGAGCCGCCGGTGTGGCGCGAGCGTGCCTTGTCGACCCGATAGAACCGCTCGGTCAGCCGCGCCAGATGCTCGGGGGCAATCCCCTCCCCTTCATCGCTCACGGCAAACAGCGCCATCGCCCCCTGCTTGCGCCACTCCACGGTAATTTTTCGCCCCGCCGGGGTGTAGTGGATGGCGTTATAGACCAGGTTGGAGACAGCACTGCGCAGCTGCTCCTGATCCCCGCGCACCAGAAGATTGGGCTGCACCACAAATTCGAGCTGGTGGGCCCGTTCGCCCGAGAGCGCTCGCGCCTCCTGCTCCAGCAGCCCCAGCATGGCAGGCATGTCCACCAGATGGGAGAGATCCACGGTCGGGGCCGCCTCGATACGGGAGAGGGTGAGTAGCTGATTGACCAGATTATCCATCCGGATGGTCTGCTCCATCATCACCCGATGCGCCTTGGCCCACATGGCGGGCGGGGGCGGCTCCTCGGTCATCTCCAGATAGCCCTTGAGCACGGTCAGCGGGGTGCGCAGCTCGTGAGAGACGTTGGAGACGAAGTGCTTGCGGGTCTTCTCGAGACTGCGCAAGCGGGTGACATCGCGCACCACCAGCATCGCCTGATCCGAGGCGTAGGGCATGATGCGAAACTCGAGAAACTTCTCCTCGTTGACCGGGGAGTGCATCTCGAGGGGCTCGTCATATGCCCCCTTGCCCAGATAGGCGTTAAAGGCCGGATTGCGAATGAGGTTGCCGATATGCTGGCCGGCATCCTCCGGCCAGCGAAAACCGAGCAGTTGCTCCGCCAGCCGGTTGCACCAGAGGATGCTGCCATCGGTGCGAAACACCACGGCGGCATCGGGCAGCGCCTCGGCCCCCTCCCGGAAGCGGCGGATCAGCCCCGCCAGCTCGCGGCGACGGGCGCGGTGACGCTGCTGCAGCTTGTAGATACCGTTGAAGATGTACTCCCAGCTGCCATTGCCGCTGGGGGGCACCAGGCTACGGTCGTGCCACAACCAGTCAGAGAGCCGCTTCTGGAAGCGATAGTGCCAACCCAGATGCAACACCGCCGCCACCAACAGGCAGAGGGCAAGATGATCAATCAACCAGCCAACCAATGCGAAGGGGGCGTAAAAAAACGCCATTCGCCACAACTGTCGCCGCCAGGCGTAAGGTTGCAACATAGCTGCCTCTAGAGACGGGTTGAGAAGCGGTATCCGGCTCCACGCACCGTCTGGATCAATCTGTCGTGCCCTGTCTCTTCAATCGCCTTGCGCAGGCGACGAATATGCACATCCACGGTTCTGTCCTCGACGTACACATTGGTACCCCAGACATTATTGAGCAGCTGTTCACGGCTGTAGACCCGCTCGGGGTGAGTCATAAAGAAGTGAAGCAGCTTGAATTCGGTCGGCCCCATGTCGAGCGCCTTCTCTTCGGCACTAACCCGGTGGGAGACAGGATCGAGTTTCAGCCCCTGCACCTCGATCACCTCATCCACCGAAGTGGGCGACACGCGGCGCATCACAGCATGGAGGCGAGCGGTCAGCTCCTTGGGCGAGAACGGCTTGGTGATATAGTCGTCGGCACCGGCCTCCAGACCACGCACCTTGTCCTCCTCTTCACCGCGAGCGGTGAGCATCACCACTGGGATCTGGCGCGTCACCTCATCCTGCTTGAGCTGCTTGATAAACTGGATGCCACTGCCGCCCGGCATCATCCAGTCGAGCACGATGAGTTCGGGGTAGGGTTCGCGCACCTTCGCCAGTCCATCGGCGTAATCTTCCGCTTCAATCGTCTCATATCCCTTCTGCTCCAACACGAAGCAGAGCATTTCGCGGATCGGTGCTTCGTCCTCGACCACCAGAATTCGCTTAGCCATTCCCTTCTCTCTCCTCTGTGAAGATGGGTGCGCCAATTATTAGAATTTTCTGTGACACTTTTATGACTTTATGACAGGCGGGATGATAAACGTTTTCAGATTCAGTTGGCAGCAGTACGTTGCAACAAGTCCCACCGGTTGCCGCTGATATCCTCAAACACCACCACAGTGCCATATGGTTCATCACGAGGCTGTTCACAAAAATGAACACCGTACGCCTGCATGCGCTGGTAATCCCCCCAGAAATCAGTGGTCTCGAGGAACAGAAATACCCGGCCACCGCCCTGCTGGCCGATGGCGGCCTGCTGCTGCGCATTGGCCGCTTGTGCCAGCAGCAGCGCGGAACCGGAGGCACCTTTGGGGGCAACCCGCACCCAGCGCTTGCCCGGTTTGCCCGGTTCATCGAGGGGCGTGTCTTCCAACAGCGCGAAACCCAGTCCCTCGGTAAAAAAGCGAATGGCCTGATCGTAATCAGCCACCAGCAGGGTCAGCGCCCCTATGTGTTGTGACATGGCAGAAAATCCTCAACGGATGAATCAACGGGCGCAATGCCCCGGCCAGGGCGTATCATATCGGCTGGATGGGCAGGGCTCCAGTCGTCATGTGCGTCTTGAAAACGACCGATGAGGGGGAGTGAGCACTCAAGGGGCTTCGCGCAGCGTCCGGTAGAGGGTGGTGCGGCTGATCCCCAGCTGGCGCGCGGCCTCGCTCACATTGCCGCCGCATGCCGCCAGCGTTTGCTGCACCTGCCGCCGGGTTTGTTCACGCAAGCTGGTCGCCTCCCCCATCGGCAAGGCGCCGGGCTCTGTGGCCACACTGGGCAGATGCAGGTGGGCGGGTTCTATCCAACCCAACCCCTCTGCCAGCACACAGGCCACTTCCAGTGCCTGTTTGAGCTGGCGCACGTTGCCGGGCAGCGGATGGGCCAGCAGCTGTTGCTCCGCATCGCGGGTCAGACGCAGGGTCGGGTCCATCTCCGCCAACAGTCGCTGGATCAGCTCCAGACGCTCAGCGGCAGGCCAACGGCGCAGCGGCATCAGCTGCTGACGCCAGCCGCAGATCCGGTAATAGAGGTCTTCGCGAAATGCGCCACTCTGCACCATGGCCGCCAGATCCCGGTGGCTGGCACTGACCAGCCAGAAATCCACCGCCTCCGGCTTGTGACTGCCAACCGGCGTCACACTGCGTTCCTGCAACACCCGCAACAGTCGGGTTTGAGCCTGCAGCGGCAGTTCGCCAATTTCATCGAGCATCAGCATGCCGCCATGGGCTGCGCGCAGATAACCCTGACTGCCCTGGCTGCGGGCACCGCTGAAGGCCCCGCCCACATACCCAAACAGCTCGGCTTCCACCAGATCTGCTGGTAACGCGCCACAGTTGACACACACCAGTGGCTGATCCCGCCGACTGGACGCTCGGTGCAGGGCCCGCACCAGATGCTCCTTGCCGCTGCCGGTCTCCCCCTCGATAAGCAGCGAAATGCCGCGCTCCAGCATCTTGAGCGGCACCTGCTGCGGATGTGGCACCGGGCTTGAGTGACCCGGCAGCGCGGTGCAGGAAGATGTCGCGTCCGCTTCTGGCACCAGCCGCAAGCCACGCCCCTCGCGCAGCAGTTGCCTGCCATCGAAAGGGTGCTGGCCGAGCCAGAGTCGGCCTGCCCGGTTGGCGCCGAGCAGTTCCCCCTCCTCTCCCAGCAACAGGCGAGCGGACCAGAGGCTCTGGGGATCGAGATCCACCAGCCAGCCCGGCTGACGCGCCAATAGTGCGTTTTCGAGGGTCATCGCCAGCAGCCGCACCGTGCCCAGCATATCGCCATCGTGATGGGCAGCATCGGTGGAGATATCGAGCACCCCGAGCAATTGCCCATCCGGCCCCAGCAACGGGCAAGCGCTGCAACTGAGGAAGCTGTGCTGGGCGAAGAAGTGCTGATTGCCGAGCACCTGTACTTCGCTCTGCTCGGCCAGCGCAGTACCGATGGCATTGGTGCCCTTGCTCGCCTCACCCCAGCGGGCGCCACTGCGCAAAAAGATACGCTCGGCATGGCGGGCGAACCCCTCATCACCACTGGCGGCCAGAATGGCCCCCTCACCGTCACACAACAACAGGCGACAGGGGCGACCGGCCAGCAACTGGGCAAACAGCGGCAGCACAAAGCGCTGGAAGCAGGTGATCAGCGCCCTGTGCTGCTCCTGACGGGCCGACAGCTCCCCTTGGGGCAGCAAGTCCAGATCGGCACTCTGCTGGCGGCTCAGCCCCTGATGCAGGCAACGCTGCCAGGAACGCTGGATCGGACCGGGACCGGGTTGAAGTGACTCACTCATCACGCCTCCTGTTCACAAACAGCACGACTGTCTTGGCCACTGTCCAGAAACGGTACAGTTTTATCGCAATAGCCGTGGACATTGGTTAACCAAGATACGCTGCCACACCCCATTTGATAACGTTTTTGTAACCTTCTGTCTGCTGGTCAGACCCTTTGGCACGCCCCTTGCGATATCAGCTGGCAACCGGTCTGTCAGCCAGTCCGGTCAGGATCACACACATAAAGGATGATGAGATGATTTATACCGCTCCCGGTCAGGCAGGTGCCCTGGTCAGCTTCAAATCCCGTTACGACAACTTCATCGGCGGTGAGTGGGTGGCTCCTCGCGCCGGCCGCTACTTTGAAAACATCTCGCCGGTGAATGGCAAAGTATTCTGCGAGGTCGCCCGCTCCGACGCCGCCGATATCGAGCTGGCGCTGGATGCCGCCCACAAGGCGTTCACCAGCTGGAGCAAGACCAGCGTCACCGAACGCAGCAACCTGTTGCTGCGCATCGCCGATCGCATCGAGCAGAACATCGAGCGGCTCGCCATCGCCGAAACCTGGGAGAACGGCAAGGCGGTGCGCGAAACCCTGGCGGCAGACCTGCCGCTGGTGGTGGATCACTTCCGCTACTTCGCAGGCTGCATTCGTGCTCAGGAGGGCTCGGCCGCCGAGCTGGATCAGAACACCGTCAGCTACCACTTCAAGGAGCCCATCGGCGTGGTCGGCCAGATCATCCCGTGGAACTTCCCGCTGCTGATGGCCGCCTGGAAGCTGGCCCCTGTGCTGGCGGCCGGTTGCTGCAGCGTGCTCAAGCCCGCCGAGCAGACCCCGGTCACCATCATGCTGATGATGGATCTCATCAAGGACATCCTGCCTGCCGGCGTAGTCAACGTGGTCAACGGCTTCGGCGCCGAGGCAGGTCAGGCGCTGGCCACCAGCAACCGGATCCAGAAACTGGCCTTTACCGGTTCGACCGAAGTGGGCGCCCATATCCTTCGCTGCGCAGCCGACAAGCTGATCCCCTCCACCGTGGAGCTGGGCGGCAAGTCCCCCAATATCTACTTCGCCGACGTGATGCAGCACGAGAGCAGCTACATCGACAAGGCGGTAGAAGGGATGCTGATGACCTTCTTCAACCAGGGGGAAGTGTGTACCTGCCCCTCCCGCGCGCTGGTGCAGGCCAGCATCTATGACGACTTCATGGACCGGGTGCTGGCCCGCGCTCGCACCATAGTGCAGGGCAACCCCCTCGATACCGCCACTCAGGTGGGGGCGCAGGCGTCCCGCGAGCAGTTCGACAAGATCCTGGGCTACATGGAGATCGGCCGCGGCGAAGGGGCCAAGATGCTGATCGGCGGCGGCCCGGCCAAGGTGAGCGGACTGGAGGGGGGATTCTACATCCAGCCCACCATCTTCTCCGGCCAGAACAAGATGCGGGTGTTCCAGGAGGAGATCTTCGGGCCGGCGCTCGGGGTCACCACCTTCAAGGACGAGGCGGATGCTCTGGCCATTGCCAACGACACCCAGTACGGGTTGGGGGCAGGCCTGTGGACCCGCGACAGCAATCTGGCCTGGCGCATGGGGCGTGGCATTCAGGCTGGCCGGGTCTGGGTCAACTGCTACCACGCCTACCCGGCACACGCCGCCTTTGGCGGCTACAAAAAGTCGGGGATCGGCCGCGAGACCCACAAGATGATGCTGGACCACTACCAGAACACCAAAAACCTGCTGGTGAGCCACGACATCAACCCGCTCGGCTTCTTCTAGCGCAAGCCGGCGTCATCAGAAAGGGCGCCTGCGGGCGCCCTTCTTGTTTTGCTTTACCAGATGACATGTCCGGCAATTAGTTATCTGCCCGACTGCTGGCGATAACGCTGGGGGGAGCAGCCCAGCTCCCGGTTAAACATGGCGATAAAGGCCGAGGTGGAGCCGTAACCGAGCCGCCAGCTGATCTCCTGAATGGGCATGTCCCCCTTGAGCCAGGCCAGCGCCTTGAGCAACCGCAGCCGCGCCCGCCACTGACCGAAACTCATCCCCAGCTCCCGCAAGCAGCGCCGCGCCAGGGTGCGCTCTGTGGTGTGCAGTTGTCCGGCCCACTGAGCCAGAGTACGGGGATCGGCAGGATCGCTGTGCAACGCCGCCAGCATGGGAGCCAGCAGCTTGTCCTGACTCATCGGCAGGTAGCTCTCCTGACAGCGGGTGCGCGCCAGTCGCTCCACCAGCAACTCGGCCTGACGCTGATCCCACTCATCCACCATATGGCTCACCCGCCGTTCGCAAAAATCGCTCAGCAGGGCGCGAATAAGCGGGGTGAGCAGTAGCAATCGGGGCTCTGGCGGCAGCTTGGCCGCCAGCTCGTGGCTGACGTAGATGGAGGTGTAGTCGAGGGTCTGCTCGTTGTAAGAGGTGTGGTCGAGATCCGCCGGTACCCAGATAAGGTAGTCGGCAGGGGCAACCAGTCGCTGATCCCCCAACTCTATCTCCATGATCCCCAGGCTGATCATGTTGAGCTGGCCCCAGGGGTGGGAGTGCAGCACGGTCGCGCTGTCGGCCAGCATCTGCTGGTAACTGAAAAAGAGCGGATTGGGAGCGGGCAGAACGACATCTACCGGCTGAAAGTGGTGAGTGGCCATCAGCGCCCCTTGTCAGCGAGAGAGAGGAGCAGGCGTGATGCAACGCCCTGTTGGCTCGGTCTCCGGCACAGGCCAAAAGCCGCCATCAGTTGCGGACTGACGCAGCCCGTGTGGGCCGGAATAAGGTACATCAGAAAGAGTTGTCTTTTCCGCTGGGTCATCTGTCTGTTTTACGCTACTTGATAATATAAAGACAAGGGTAGACTTGGCCCCCTGTTAATAAGGAGCCTCTGATGCGAATCTTTTCCCCTCTTCTCTTTCCGCTGATGGCTGTGCTGATCTGGGCTACCAATACCGTGGTTTCCAAGGCGGCCGCCAACGTGCTCGATCCCGCGGCCATCTCCTTCTATCGCTGGGTGATCGCCGCCCTGGCGCTGACCCCCTTCTGCCTGCCCACCCTCTGGCGGCGACGCAGTGAGGTTCGCCCCTGGCTCGGCAAGCTGCTGGTGCTGGCGGCGCTCGGTATGGTGCTCTACCAGTGCCTCGCTTACTACGCCGCCCACAGCACCTCGGCTACCAATATGGGGGTGATCGGCTCCCTGATTCCGCTGCTCACCCTGCTGCAAGGGGCGCTCTTCTTCGGCCAGCGTCCCGGCAAACAGGCACTGCTCGGCATGAGTCTCTCCCTGTTCGGGGTGCTCTGGCTGCTTGGCAAGGGCGAACCGCTTGCCCTGCTCCATAACGGCATCAACCCGGGGGATGGCATGATGCTGCTGGGCTCCGCCAGCTACGCCCTTTACGGCCTATTGATCCGCCGCTGGCACCTGCCGTTTGGCCCCTGGCTCAACCTCTATATGCAGATCCTGCTGGCGGTACTGCTGCTGGTGCCGCTCGCTCTCAGTGCCGACTCGATGGCGGTGCC
Organism: Aeromonas sp. R5-4; assembly: GCF_040908215.1. NCBI lineage: Bacteria > Pseudomonadati > Pseudomonadota > Gammaproteobacteria > Aeromonadales > Aeromonadaceae > Aeromonas > Aeromonas sp. R5-4. Next base: position 52,872 of record NZ_JBFODG010000013.1, read on the forward strand.
AGCTGAAGGGTGGGGACTGGTGCTCTTCGCTGGGCTTGCCTCCTCCCTGCTGGCGGCTTACTGCTGGATGCGCGGCCTCGCTTGCATGGGGGCAGAGCGCACCTCGGTCTTTATGAACCTGATGCCACTCTGTACGGCGCTGATCGCCGTCGTCGGCCTGGGCGAGCCGATCCACGGCTACCACCTGCTGGGTGGCGGACTGATCCTGGGCGGGGTGATGATCTCCCAGCTGAAAAAGCGTGTCCCACTGCCGGAACGCAATGCGGCCTGACGGGCAACATGCAAAAAACAACAAGGGAGCCGCTGGCTCCCTTGTTCATTTCTATCGTGCTCTAACGACGGTGAACCGACTTCACCCCGCCCGGCGCCAGCGGTAACGCCGCTCCGGCCGCCCCCGCTGACCATAGTTGAGATCCACATCCACCCGGTCTTCCGACTCCAGATACTCCAGATAGCGGCGCGCCGTGGTGCGGCTGAGGGAGAGTCGCAGCGCCACCGTGTCGGTGGAGAAGACGTTCTCCGGCTCACCCGCCAGCAGATCCAGCACCTGACGCAGGGTGATGCTGTCGATCCCCTTGGGAGTGACGCGCATCTCCTTGATCTGGGAGCGCCCTCCCTTGCCCAGCAGCTTGTCGAGATCTTCCTGCTCCAGCCGACCCCGCTCGCAGAGGCGGCTGTGCAGTTGCAGGATCTCGTCCAGACTCTGCTGGATGCGAAACAGCCGCAATGGTTTGATGACGTAGTCATGAACCCCCAGATTGAGGGCCTGCTGGATGGTCTCCACATCCCGCGAGGCAGTCACCATGATGACGTAGGCTTCGCGGTTGTGGCTACGCAGGCGGCTCACCCACTCAAGGCCGGAGCCATCGGGCAGGGAGACATCCACCAGCAGCAGTTGGGGCACCACACCGGCCATCATGGCATCGGCCTGGGCCAGGGTGCCGGCCCGCCCCAGCAGGGAGAAACCGGGTGTCGCCGCCACCAGTTCTGACAAGATGGCACCGATCCGATCGTCATCTTCAATAACAAGCGTGATTATTGGATCCATGGCTCACATTAATTGGTTTTTATTCAAGTAGATACCAAACAGGGTGGTCTGCTCGGCGGTTCGCCGCCATTCTATCACACCCTCGTGCCGACCCACGGTCTCCTTGACCAGGAACAGACCCACCCCGTGATCGCCGCTCTGGCGACTCACCCCGTAATCGAACAGATGATCGGCCAGCTCCTCGTCGACCCCCTCGCCGCTATCCTCCACCTCGATCACCAGTCGCCGCCCCACATCGCACAGGGAGAGCAGCACCCTGGGCGGCCGCTGCTGGCGGTTGCGCCAGGCTGCCTGCAGACCATTATCCAGCAGGTTGCCAATGAGGGTAATGAGATCGGCCGAGACCGAGGCCGGATACTCCGCCAGCGCCGAATCGGGATCGAGTTCCAGGGTCACCCCCAGCTCGCGGGCCCGGCTGAACTTGCCGAGAATAAGCCCCGCCACCGGCTTGTTGTCGATCAGCCGCAGCAGCTCCTGCAGCATGGTCTGGCACGCTTCGTTCTCCTGCTGGATCAGCTCCACCGCCTGATCCACATGGCCCAGCTGCAACAAGCCGGAGAGGCTGCTCAGCTTGTTGGCGAACTCGTGGCTCTGCATCCGCAGCATCTCGGCATACTGGCGCAGATGGGTCACCTGTACCCCCAGACTGGCAGCCACCTCCGGACGACTGAAGATCAGAAGCCGCCCCGGCGCCTTGCCCTGCACCGCCTGCCAGCGACCGACAAAGGACTCCCCCTGAATGGTGAAGCTCACTTCCCCACCCTCTTGCTCCAGACAGGGGGCAAGGGGCGGCACCAGCTCCGCCAGCGACTGTCCCTGCAGGGCGTGGCGCCCGGTGACCGGCAGCCGCAACTGATAGCTGGCGGTACTGTTGATCATATTGATATTGCCGCGGCCATCGAGGGCGATGACCCCTTCGGTAATGTGCTCCAGTACCAGATCCTGCAGGGTAAAGCGGCGCACGATCGCCTCCGGCTCCAGATCGAGCAGGGTCTTGCGCAGCAGGTATTGCACCCAGAGCGCCAGCAGCAGGCCGCACCCCAGCACAGCCACGATGGCGCAGATGAGCAGGGCCACCCGCTCCATATAGATGCCCTCCACCTGCTGCATCAGGTAGCCCACCACCACGGCCCCCATGACCCGCCCATCCCCGCCAACCACCGGGGAGAAGCAGCGGATAGCCGGCCCCATGGTGCCCCGATCCTTGGAGCAGTAGCTGCGCCGCTCCTGCAGCGCGGGCCAGATATCCTCGCCGCGAAACTTCTGCCCCACCAGCTCGGGGTTGGGGTGGCTGAGGCGGCGACCATGCTCATCGGTCACCACCATATAGGTGGCATCGGTGCGGTTGCAGACCGCCTCCACGTAGTCGCGCAGGGTAGGATCACTCCCCTGACGCAGAGCTTCGACCACTCGGGTATCCGCCGCCATCACCCGTGCCAGATCGCTTCCCTTATCCTGCAGATTGCTCTCCAGCAGATGACGGATAAAGAGGGCCAGCAGACTGCCCAGAATGAGGATCAGCAGCAGGGAGAGCCCGAGAGAGAGGGTGACCAACTGGTGGCGAAGTTTCATGCACATACCTTAAAACGTCAGGACGCTGCCCAATAGTGCGGATGCCACCAGGTCTGGTCAATCAAAGGAGCCGGATCGCCGACAAAATCGGCCAACCCCTCCTCGCGGGCACAGAGTGCCACCGCTCTGGCGACGGCGCGGGCCACCTCTCCCACCTGCTCGATGGGGGGCAACAGCCGGCCCGCCACCAGCGGATAGGCGCCGACAGCCCGCACCGCGGCCAGCAACATGCCATCGCTGATGCGGCGCGCCTTGACCGCGCAGGCCCCGAGACCAATCCCCGGGAAGACATAGACGTTGTTGCACTGGGAGACCACCCGCCGCTCACCGGCCACCGTCACCGGCGCAAAGGGGCTGCCGGTGGCCAGCAGGGCGCTGCCATCTGTGGCGGCCCACACCTGCTCGGGGGTGGCCTCGGCACTGCGGGTCGGGTTGGAGAGTGGCAGGATCACCGGCTGATCGCACACCTCCCCCATCGCCTGCAGCACCTCGCCAGTAAAGAGGCCGCCCTGACCGCTCACCCCGATCAGCACAGCCGGGCGCACCTGACGGATGGTCTCCAACAGCGAACTGTTCCCCTCCTCAACGGCGCGGGCAAACGGCTGTTGGGCACGAGTCAGGTTGGGACGATCGGCGCAGACCACCCCATCCTGATCAAACAGCCAGACGCCGTTGTGACTCCCCGCCAGCTGGGCCAGCATGGCGGCGATGCCACAACCGGCAGAACCCGCGCCGACGATCAGCACCGGGGTATCGCACAGGGCGGTACCCGCCTGCTGCAACCCGGCCAGCACGCAGGCAGAAGCGACCGCCGCCGTGCCCTGAATATCGTCGTTGAACATGCAGAGCTCGTCCCGATAACGGGTCAGCAGGTTGGCGGCATGCTTGCCGGCAAAGTCTTCAAACTGCAGCACCACCTGGGGCCAGCGCTTGCGAATGGCGGCCACCACCTTGTCCATGAAGTGGTAATAGCTCTCGCCGTCAATGCGCGGGGATTGCCAGCCGAGGTAGGAGTCATCCTCCAGCAGCTCGGGGTTGTTGGTGCCTACATCGACACAGAGCGGCAGGGTGCGCGCCGGATTGATGCCGCCAGCAGCGGAGTAGAGCGCCAGCTTGCCGATACAGATCCCCATGCCGCCGATACCGAGATCGCCAAGCCCCAGCACCCGCTCACCGTCGGAGATGACGATCACGTCCACCTCCTGCTCCACCGACTCGAGGATGTCGTCAAGATCATCCCGGTCGTGCCAGGAGAGGTAGAGGCCGTGACTGCGCAGATAGAGATCGCTGTGGCGCTGGCACGCCTCCCCCACCACCGGGGTGTAGATGATCGGCAGCAGCTCCGGCAGGTGGTGGCGCACCAGATCGTAGAACAGCACAGGGTTGTCCTCTTGCAGCTGGCGCAGCAGCAGATGCTGGTCAAACGGACTCTGCATGGCGCTGACCAATCGGTAGATCCGGCGCCGCTGCTGGGAGAGGGACTCCTCCTTGTGGGGCATGCGACCCCGCACCCCCTGACGCTTGCGTTCTGCATAGGGCAGGCTGGTGCCCATCATGATGTCGTTCATTTTGTTTGTTCCTCAATCCTGTATCAGGCGAACAGGGAGATAAGAGCAGTAGCCAGGATCAGCATCACGGCGCCACCAAGACGGGAGGAGATCTGGGCAAAGGGCATCAGCTTCATGCGCTGGGCCGCCGAGAGCACGGCTACGTCGCCGGTGCCGCCCATGTTGGCCATACAAAGTCCGCCGGTGATGGCCGCCTCGATGGGATAGAAACCGATCATCCGGCCCACCAGCGCCGCGCCGAGGGCGCCGCCAATCACGGTGACCATGACCAGCACGAAGTAGCTGATGGAGAAGGCGCTGATCAGCTCGGGAATACTGGTATAGGCGACGCCGATCCCCACCAGCAGGGAGGGAGTGAGGTTGCTCACCACAAACTGATACCAGTCGGCCGCCGCCTGCTCATAACGGCGCGGCAGCAAGCCGCTCACCTTGATAAAGGCGACGGCCAAAATCATCAGGGCGAAGGGGTGCATGGGGATAAAGTTGCCGAGCAGGGAACCCAGCACAAACATGCTGGTGCTGATGAAAAGCCCCATACCCAGACTCTGCAGGGTCGGCGCTTCGGCCTGCTCGTCAGCAATGCTCTGGCTATTCTCTTTGACCATCAGCTTGCCGTTGCCAGTCAGGGAAGGATAACGGCGACCAAGGCGCGCCAGCAGGGAGCCCACCAGAATGGCCAGGGTATTGGCGATCACCACCGCCGGTACCATGCGCGACAAGAGATCCGCACTGGACATCTGCATCGGGCCGGAGAGGATCTCCACCAGAGGCACAGCCCCCGCCCCCATGCCACCCCCCATGATCGGCAGGCCGATCAGCAGCACCGCATTCTTGAAGCCATACCCCATCAGGGAGCCGACCAGCCCCACGCTCAGCAGTGCCAGCGCCACGCCGCCAAGAATGACCGGCAGGTAGCGCATGGCGGCATTTTTCAGCAAAGCGCCGCTCATACCGAACACAGAACCGGTCACCAGACTGGCGATAAAGAAGTTGAGAAAGCCTCCCTCCTTCATGAAGTTGGTGATGACCTGCCCCGCCTGCACCGGCAGCAGCTGGTATTCGAACAGGGCGGCGCCGCCAAAGATGGCGAGGATGGTGCCGCCCCCCAGATATTCACGGATCGGCATGATCCGCTCCCCCAGCTCGGTCAGCAGGGTGCCCAGCACGAACATCAGTGCCAGCGCACCGACCATGCCCAGCGGCAACGAGCCGTTCCAGCCGGAAAAGAGAACGCAGGTCGCCAACCCCAGAAATATAAAGAGCGGCATACCGGCAATTTGTTGGCCGCCCATAAAGGCGGCCTTTTCTTGTGTGGTTTGTAGGGGTGAGAGGTTTTTCATTGTTATGTACTCTGCGTGTGATTGTGACCGCTACTTTATTGATCCCCCTCACTCCTGTCGGTTAGCCAGACTGCAAAGCCATATAAAAACATTAAAAACTTAAACATCATGGTGCCGCCAACGTGCGCTGCACAATAGAACACCAGACCATCGATGCCCTGCTCGACCAGGAAATAGGGCGATAAAACGAGCGAACCCAATGGCGGATATTGGGATGATCAGCAGTAATAACGATGCGATGATCTCTCCCCCTTCGGGGAAATAACAGAGCCAGATGACAAGCTCTGCGACCATTTATCGCCACAGATCCTGTGAGTGATAATCAGCGGGCAACCTCATCGCCACGACGCGAGTGCCACGGCATGCTACATCAGGGTTTAAGTCAGCGTGCAGGAAGCACGCACGATGAAAAAGGGTGAGGAGGAAGATGCAAAAAGGGGAGATTGAAATAGCGATGAGTCAAGCCAGCGAATACCAGAGCACTGGCTTGAACTCACAAGGATCACACACGGTCAGGTCTATTCTGCCAACAGCAATGGAATATTGGCGGGGTCAAAATCATGACTGATATCGGTACTTCTGATTGCGCCTTCCCGATTCACGCCATGGTGTGACTCTGCACTATATTCTCCATCACTCAACAGCGCTTCAATTGCCAGATACACACATCCACTGTCATATCCATCCACAACCCGTTTCCCCCCTTGTTTTATAACCCCATCAATATTAGCGGATAAAAAAAGAGCTGCTCACTGAAGCTGAAAATTTCATGAAAATAATCGCCGGATATCCTCCATTCACGGCGCAATATCCGAATCGGCAAGAGAGCCTCGAGTGGATCAGCCCCGAGAATAATATCAGGGTCTCGAATGATGCCAGCTCGCACCAGCGAAAGATCCGACCAGAAACATGATACGCATCACACTATTTACTTAGCCTGCTAAACAAGTATGATACTTAGCAGGCTAAGTACATTGAGGATGAGAAGATGACGGATCTGGAAAGGTTGCGCGAGCTGTCGCTCGCCGAGCAGATAGCGCGGATGCACCGGCTATGGCGTACTGCCGCCGACCTGGAGCTGGCTCCCCTTGGCCTCACCCATCCCCGCTGGACCGCGCTGTGGAAACTCTCCCGCATGGGGAACCATGTCAGCCAGAAGACCCTGGCCGACGCCCTCGAAATCGAGCTCCCCTCCCTGATGCGCACCCTGGGCCAGCTGGAAGAGCAGGGACTGATTGAGCGCCACTGTTGCAGTCAGGACAAGCGGGCCCGCATCGTCTGTGTGACCCCGGCTGGCCAGGCCCTGCTCGATCAGATCGCCGACCTCATCATGAATATCCGCCGCGAGCTGCTGGGGGGCATCGACGAGCAGACCCTGCAGCTGTTTGAAGCCACTGTGCAGCGGATCTCGGCCAACGCCCTCAGCAAAATTGAACAACACCACGACCGACAAGCCGGAGGCGATACAAGCCCTCCCGAGACCGACACAGAGAGAGAATAAGATGACCCCGGATCAACAATTTACCCGCTGGATCAAATGGTCCATGGCTGGCTTTGCCACCCTGTTTGCCTATTTTCTGATAGCCGACCTGCTGATGCCCCTCACCCCTCAGGCGATGGCGACCCGGGTGGTCACCAAGCTGGCCCCCCAAGTGAGCGGCAAGGTGATCGAGGTCGCCGTTCACAACAACCAGCAGGTCAAGAAAGGGGATCTGCTGTTCAGGCTGGATCCGGCCCCTTTTGAACTGGCAGTGGAACAGGCCCGCCTTGCGCTGGCGCAGGCAGAGCAGCAGAACAGTGAACTGGATGCCGCCCTGACCGCTGCCGTTGCCGAGATCAACGCCAAAGAGACGCTGGCCAGCCAGAAGTGGCGCGAGGCTGAGCGGATCGATGCGCTGTACCAACGTCACATGGTTTCGCTGCAACAAAAAGATGAGGCTGACAGCGCCCTGCGCAGCGCCCAGGCCAACCTGCGCGCCAGTCAGGCCAAACTGGCCCAGATCAAGGCCAGTCGTGGCGTGACCGGTGAGGATAATCTGTTGCTGCGCCAGGCCCGCAACAAGCTGGCGCAAGCGCAGCTGGCCCTCTCTTACAGCCAGGTCCACGCGGATCAGGATGGCACAATCACCAACTTGCAGCTCAAGCCGGGCAGTATCGCCAGCGCCGGCAGCCCGCTGCTGGCACTGGTGTCGGAACAGGTGGACGTCATTGCCGATTTTCGGGAGAAGAGCCTGCGCCATGTTGGCGAGCAAACCCGCGCACTGGTGGCCTTCGATGGCGAACCGGGTCAGCTCTATCCTGCTCGGGTGAGCAGTCTGGATGCCGGAGTGAGCGCCGGTCAGTTTGATGCCAATGGTCGACTGGCCGCACCGGTGGAGTCGGATCGCTGGGTACGGGATGCCCAGCGGATGCGGCTGCACCTCGAGCTGGAGCAGCTCCCCGATCATCTGCCAGCCGGGGCGCGGGCCACGGTGCAACTGCTGCCGGACAATGCCCTGACCGCCATGCTGGCACGAGGCCAGATCCACCTGCTCAGCCTGCTCCATTATGTCTACTAACCACGCCACTCACCCGTCGGCCAATACTGCCCCAGCCCACCCCGTCGGTGGTGCTGCCACCCACCTCTGGTATCGGCCCCTCACCGGCAACGAGCTGCGCCAGTGCCTGCGCATCGCCTTTGGCTGCACCACGGGCTTTCTGCTCTGCAAGCTGTTTGGCTGGAATTACGGGGTCTTCTATACGGTCACGCCTGTGCTGCTGCTGGGGATGGTGCCGGTGATGAATGGCCATGCCGCACGCCAGCTGATAGCGGCGGCGGTGGTCTGTGGGGTGGAGGTCGGGCTGCTGGGGGGGCTGTTTGGCAGCCATCCGGCGCTGATGACCCCCATCGCCTTTCTGCTGTTTCTCTACCGCTTCGCCGCCATGTCGCGGGGCAGCCTGTTTCTGTTCGGGGCCAACGGGGTACTGAGCCTCAGCATCATGCTGCACTTTGCCAGCTATCCGCAGACCGACCTCAACGACCTGATCCTCAACAATATCTGGGCGAGCGTGCTGTCGGTGTTGATCGCCTACCTGATGACCATGCTGATCCCGGATGTGGAGGCCAGACCCAAGCCAGCCTCGGCCCCCAAGGCACCGCACCGGATGCGCCATGAAGCCCTGCTGGGTGCCACTGTGGCCACCCTGTCGTTTCTGGTATTTCAGGTGTTTGACCTGCGCGACTCCATGTCTGCCCAGGCCACGACCTTGCTGGTGCTGTTCCCCATGCACTGGAACGGTGCGCTGAGTTATGCCCGCAAACGGGCGATGGGTACCTTGCTGGGGGTCACCTTCGGCCTGCTCGGCCAGCTGCTGCTCTATGACTGGTCAGGGCAACTGCTGCTGGTCGCTCCACTGTTGTGGCTTGGCGCCATGCTGTTCAGCCATGCCCACGTCAAGGAGGCAGGCGGCTCGGGGGTCGGCTTTGGCGCCCTCACTACCCTCGGCATCCTGTTTGGCCAGTACCTCACCCCGGGCAACGATCTGGTGTTCAGCGCCCTCTACCGGGTGAGCAGCATACTGTTTGCCATCGTGGTCACCCTGCTGGCCTGCTACCTCGTCCACCGGTTGCTCAATCGCTTCGAGGCAACCCGCTTCGGTTATTGATTTCCTGTTGTAAGCACTGTTGTCAGCCCATGGATGAGCTCTCTTTCGCCCCGTCGCCTGCCGGGGCTTTTTTTCTCGCCCTCGTTTACCTCCCTCACCAATACTCCTGCCACTACAAGTCAGCGCAGAAGTGTGGCTATGCTTGTAAGGCTGCTGTCGATGAGGTGTACCTATGGTTCCGTTGTTAAAAAAATGGCTGGTTTGTCTGGTACTGTTGGCTACCAGCCCGCTCGGGGCCACCCCGCTTGTCATTGGTGCCGAAGATGACTGGGCCCCCTACTGCGAGCGCGACAAGGACAATGAGGATGACCAGCCCCACGGACTGGCGCCTGAGCTGGTCAAGGCGGTGTTCGCCGCCGAAGGGATCGAGATTGTCTTTCGCACCCTCCCCTTCGCCCGCTGCATGCACGATGCGAAAAGCGGCAAACTTGCGGGGTGCTTCAACGCCACTATCACCGAAGAGAACCGCTACCAGTACCACTGGCACGATACCCCCATGTTCGAGGAAGATCTTGCCATCTTCGCCCTCGCCAGCGAGCCGCAACGGGATCTCAAGCTCACCTCGCTGGAGGGCAAGCGGGTGGGCATCACCCTCGGCTACACCTACCCTACCGATTTTATGGAGAACCCCAGAATCACCCGCTTTCAGGCCAAATCCGATGCCCAGATCCTCGAGATGCTGGTGCGCGGCCGGGTCGACTACATCCTGATGAACGGCATGCCGGGCTACCTCAAGATCCAGCAGAAGCAGCTGACCGGCAAGGTGGTCAAGGTTGGCAAACTCTCCACTGATGGCTTCTGGCTCGCCTTTTCCCGCCACCACCCGCAAGGGGAAGCGCTGGCCAAACAGTTCGAACAGGGGCTGCAAAAGATCAAGAACAACGGCATCTATGAGACGCTGATCCGCCAGTTTGAAACCAGACTTGGCCTCTACTGATTGACGATTCCTTCCTGATAGCGCCCCCTCATACTCGCGCGGTAGGCCGGACAGCCAGCGACGCACCGAATGGCCGTGCGGATTGCACAATAACGGCAACCTGTTAGGCTCACGCCCGTATGACACCAATGGAGCTGTAATCATGAATAAGGCACATATGATGGCCGCTGGTGCGCTGGCCCTCGGCCTGCTCGCCGGCTGCAATCAGGGCAATACCCTCTCAGTCACTGGTGGCGAACCGGTCAGTTATCAGTGCGAGCAGGGCAAGAAGGTGCAGGTGCGCTACTTCTCCCTCTCCGACGAGAGCCTCAACTTTATCAAGCTGTCACTGCCGGACGGCAAGGATTACACCCTGCCCCAAGCCGTCTCGGCCTCCGGTGCCCGCTATACAGACGAACATGAGGCCGTCTGGTGGAACAAGGGGGATGAGGGCTTTGTCGAGCTGCGGGATCAGGATGGCGAGTGGCAGACCGCCTACAACGACTGCAAACAGCAATAAACGTGACCCCGGCCTGGCCGGGGTCTCTCTTTCTCTGGCATCAGAGTGATGGGGGATCAGTTGATCTCGATTTCGAAGCGGTTGGTAACCTCGACCGGTATGGCATCCGGGTTGCCCTCTGCCGGGCTGTAGCGGATCCGCGAGAGGGTTGCCAGCGCGCTCTGCTCCAGCTCGCCGGGGGGCTCGGCCGCCACCACTTCCGGCTTGACCGGCGTGCCGCTGGCGTCGATTTGATAGCGAACTTCCACATACCCCTTGACCGGTTTGGCCGGCAGGGCGGGCTCGTCATTGCCAAGCCATGACCACTGCTTCTCCTGAACCCAGTAGCTGGACAACTGCTCGAGAGGGATAGCGATCGGAGCACGCTCGTGCGCCATCTCCTGACGGGATGAGCACCCCAGCAACAGTGTCACTGCCAGACCTGACCATACTGCAACTTTCCACTTCATGTAACGCTCCTTGTTCTCTGCCGGTGCTTGTTGCCGGACTGCGGGACGCTCAACGCGCGCCCTTTTGGTCAGTCACCCATCCTAACGAAAAAGTATTCGTATGAACATGAACAAAAGGGCCAACCCCGAGAGGTTGGCCCTTTTATCGTCAATGAGCTCACTAACCAGCCGAAGGTATCAGCCGCGCTTGTCGCTCACCACCAGCCAGAGCGCATGCACCATGCCCGGCAGACCGCCCATCAGGGTCAGCACTATGTTGATTAAAAAGTGCAGGCTAAAGCCCACCTGGATAAAAGCGCACACCGGGGGCAGGAAAATGGCCAGCAGGATCTTGAGCAGATTGTTCATCTCGGCTCTCCTTTTCAAAAATGTCGTCAGGATTGGAATGGGCTAACCATAAACATCCCGGACTTCAACTGCAAACCAGACAGGGAATTAGCTCACCCGCATCACGCCAGGCGTTGAGGTCGTGGATCTGCTGATTGCTGCTACCACGCCAGAGCAGGCCAGGGTCTGCCAACTCCTTTTCAAACTTGCCATCCACCAGCACATCCAGCAAGGCCACCAGCTCGCGCTGGGCCTCTGACAGCTCGCCGAGCCGGTAGCCGGTCCAGCACCAGATATCCTTGCCCGGACACTCGGCGCGCACCCGTTTCACCAGCGCCAGCACGTGGGGCACGTTGGCAGGGTGGAGCGGATCGCCGCCGGAGAGCGACAGACCTCGCCGTTTGATGCGGCTGTCGCTGAGATCCGCAATGATGCGATCGCTCATCGCCTGATCGAACGGCTTGCCGCCATCGAGCCGCCAAGTGCTCTGGTTGTAGCAACCCGGGCACTGGTGCTCGCAACCGGAGACAAACAGAGTGGCACGGGTGCCGGGGCCGTTGATCACATCAACCGGGTAGTATTGGTGGTAGTGCATCGTTTGTTTCCTGCCTCGTTCACGGGACAGCGGCATGGTTACCGCCCTCCAATGAAAATGGCCCCTTGAGTCAGGGGCCAGCTCTTCATCGTCTGTGCGCTTACATATGTTTGACGCGGCGCTTCACCTCTTCCTGCTTGCCCGCATTGAAGGGGCGCGCATCCGGGCTGCCGAGGTAGCCGCAGACACGGCGGGTCACCGACACCTTGGCCGGGTCATGGTTGCCGCAGCGCGGGCAGGTGAAGCCCTTGGAGGTACACTCGAACTCGCCGGTAAAGCCGCAGTCGTAGCACTCGTCGATGGGGGTGTTGGTACCGTAATAGGGCACCTTGTCGTAGCTGTAATCCCAGACGTTTTCGAGTGCTTCCAGATTGTGCTGGATATTGGGGTACTCGCCGTAGCAGATGAAGCCACCGCTGGCGATGGGCGGATAGGGAGCCTCGAAGTCCAGCTTGTCGTACGGATTGACCTGCTTCTCCACATCGAGGTGGAAGCTGTTGGTGTAGTAACCCTTGTCGGTCACGCCGGATACCACGCCAAACTCCTTGGCGTCGATGCGGCAGAAGCGGGTGCAGAGGTTCTCACTCGGGGTGGAGTAGAGGCTGAAGCCGTAGCCGGTCTCCTCTTTCCACTCGTCGATGGCCGCCTTGAGACGGGCGATGATGGCGATGGCCTTCTGTTGCAGCTCGGCGCTGTCAAACAGGTGCACCTTGTCACCAAACAGGGCGTTGATGGTCTCGTGAACGCCGATATAACCAAGGGAAATGGAGGCTCGACCGTTCTTGAAGATCTCGCTGACGTTGTCGTCCGCCTTCAGCCGCACACCGCAAGCCCCTTCCATATAGAGGATCGGTGCAACCCGTGCTTTCACCCCGTCCAGACGGGTGATGCGGTACATCAGCGCCTTCTTGGCGACCCGCAGGGAGGCATCCAGACGATCCCAGAAGTCCGCTTCATCGCGGGATTTCAGCGCAATGCGCGGCAGGTTGAGGCTCACCACACCCAGGTTGTTGCGACCTTCGTGGATCAGCTCGCCATTCTCCTCGTAGGCACCGAGGAAGGAGCGGCAACCCATGGGGGTCTTGAAGGAGCCGGTCACTTTCACGACCTGGTCGTAGTTGAGGATGTCCGGATACATCCGCTTGGAGGCACACTCCAGCGCCAACTGCTTGATGTCGTAGTTGGGATCGCCCTGCTTGTGGTTGAGGCCATCCTTGATGGCGAACACCAGTTTCGGGAACACGGCGGTCTTCTTGTTCTTGCCAAGGCCAGCGATACGGTTGCTGAGGATGGCGCGCTGGATCATCCGCGACTCCCAGCTGTCCCCCAGACCAAAGCCGAAGGTGACAAACGGCGTCTGACCGTTGGCGGTGTGCAGGGTGTTGACCTCGTACTCCAGTGACTGGAAGGCGTCATAGCACTCTTTCTCGGTGCGAGCCATGGCGTAGGCTTCCACATCGGCAATGCCCCACTCTTCGGCCACTTCACGGTGTTTCTGCCAACTGATGGTCACATAGGGGGCCAGCACTTCGTCGATGCGGTTGATGGTAGTGCCGCCATAGATGTGGCTCGCCACCTGAGCGATGATCTGGGCGGTCACGGCCGTGGCGGTGCTGATGGATTTCGGGGTATCGATCTCCGCATTGCCCATCTTGAAGCCGTGGGTCAGCATCCCCTGCAGATCGATCAACATGCAGTTGAACATCGGGAAGAAAGGCGAGTAGTCGAGATCGTGGAAATGCAGATCACCGCTCTCATGAGCCTGAACCACATCACGGGGCAACATGTGGCTGGTGGCATAGTGCTTGGCGACGATACCGGCCAGCAGGTCGCGCTGTGTCGGGATCACCTTGGAGTCTTTGTTGGCATTCTCGTTGAGCAGGGCGGCATTGGTCTGCTCAACCAGACCGCGGATCTCCTGCGCCAGACGGCCGCGCGCCTCGCGGGCCTGATCCCTGTCGTGGCGATATTCGATATAGGCACGGGCGATGGCCTTGTCGTCGGAAGCCATCAGGTGGTTTTCGACCCGGTTCTGGATCTCGTGGATATCAACTTCACCACGCCCTTCCAGCTCCTGACTCACCGCATTGGCAATGCGGGAGGCGAGTGCCGGATTGGCCTGATTGACCGCTTCCGCCGCACGGCTGACCGCCTCTGCAATCAGCTGGGCATTGAATGGTGCGCGACATCCGTCACGTTTGATCACAACCGGTTTCATGGATTTTCCCCGTTAAAAGGCCAGGCATTTGCCTCTGGCTCACCCTTGTTGGGCCCCCCTCCCGGCATCTCGTCCTGGACGCAAATAAATTCAGCCGAGGCTTGACAAGCCTGGGCTGAAGATAGGAGGGGAACAGCTTATACACAGCTTAATAACACAACATATAGGGATTAAAAACGAATGCGCCCCTATATGTGGTGTCTATTAGGCACTAAAGCGAAGCCTCATTTCTTGATCCAGAACAGGTTTTTCAGCGAGCGGGACAGTTCACGACCAACCCAAAAGAGCTCCATTCAAATCCAATCTCAAGCAGAGTGCGGGCTGGAGTCCGATCCGCCCACCCGAAAAAAATTGCCCCCCGCCGCACCGGTTTCGAGATGACAGCGCCAACCAACACGGCCCATACTGAACAAGAACTCTCTCCCCCTCAACAAGGGACAACCCATGCGCACCTCCCTGCTATTGCTACTGCTACTGCTACTGCTACTGCTATCCACTCTATCTCTGCCGCTCTGGGCCGCCAACATTCTGGTGATCAGCAGCTACCATCCCGAATACCTGTGGGACCAAAGCTACAACAAAGGGCTGCTCGATGGCTTGCAGGGGGAGCACAAGATCACCCACTTCTATATGGATACCAAACGCCATCCACGGGAGAAGTTCGACGAAATCGCCCAGCAAGCCATCGCCTTTTATCTGAAGAGCAAACCGGATCTGGTAGTACTGGGGGATGACAACGCCATCAACTATCTGGCCAACGAGATCGCCTCGCTGGGTACCCCGGTGGTCTTTCTCGGCATGAACGAGAACCCCCGCCTCAAGGGCTTTGTCGGCCACCCCAAGATCACCGGCGTGCTGGAGCGTCCCTTGCTCAAGCGCAATATCAGCGAAATAAGCCAGATGATGGGGGGGCTCGACAAAGCACTGGTGCTGTTTGATTCCAGCAATGTGGCCCTCACCGCCATCGAGGATGAATTCAAGACCCAGACCGAGCTGCGGGTCGGTCAGACCCGGATCAACAGCCAGCTGATGGGGGATTACAGCCTCTGGCAGGAGGCAGTGCTCAACGCCAAGAAGAACGGCTATCAGGCAATCTTCCTCGGCCTCTACCACACGCTGGTCGATGACAATGGCAAGCATGTGAGCGAAAAGACGGTGCTGGAGTGGACCAGCGCCAACACGCCGGTGCCGCTCTTCTGTTTCTGGGAATTTACCGTCGGCAAGGGGATGGCCATCGGTGGGCTGGTGCTGGACGGCCACGATCAGGGGATACAGGCAGCCAGCCTCATCAACACCATACTGGCGGGCACCCTGCCCCGTACCATCTCCCCCCGCGCAGCCCTGCGCGGCGAATATGTCTTCAGCAAGAGCGAGCTGGCCCGCTGGCAGCTCACCGTGCCCGACAAATGGCGCCACAAGATCCTCTGGCGTGAGTGACCGCCGAAACAAAAAAAGAGAACCCGGCCATGCCGGGTTCGCTTTTATCGGGTGCTGCGGTTAGCAGGCTTGGTGAGGGCTATCAGCCCTGCAACGCCTGTTGCAGCTCCTCTTCGGTCCAAATGGTAATGCCGAGCTCCTGCGCCTTGGTCAGCTTGGAACCGGCCGCTTCCCCCGCGACCAGCACATCGGTCTTGGCAGACACAGAACCAGCTACCTTGGCGCCCAGCGCCTGCAGTGCCGCCTTGGCATCGTTGCGCGACAAAGTGGTGAGGGTGCCGGTCAGCACAAAGGTTTTGCCGGCAAAGGGTTGCTCCGCGGCCTCTTTCTTCTCGATGGCTGGCCAGTTGATGCCGGCAGCCAGCAAGGCTTCCAGCACCTCCACGTTGTGGGGCTGACGCAGGAAGTAGTAGACATGCTTGGCCACCACATCGCCCACGTCGGCTACTTCGAGCAGTTGCTCCACCGAAGCCGCGCGCAGGGCATCCAGGGTGAGGAAGTGGTTGGCAAGATTGAGCGCTGTCGCCTCCCCCACTTCGCGGATCCCCAGGGCAAACAGGAAGCGCGGCAGGGTGGTGCTGCGCGCCGCATCGATGGCAGCCACCAGATTGAGGGCCGATTTTTGCCCCATCCGCTCAAGACTGGCCAGCTGGATGGCGTTGAGGCTAAACAGATCGGCGGGAGTCTTCACCAGCCCCTTGTCTACCAGCTGCTCGACAATCTTGTCGCCAAGGCCGTCCACATCCATGGCGCGACGGGCGGCGAAGTGCTTGATCGCCTCCTTGCGCTGCGCCTCGCAGAACAGGCCACCGGAGCAGCGGGCAACCGCCTCGCCTTCCAGCCGTTCTACCGCCGAGCCACACACCGGGCACTCGGTCGGGAAGAGAATTTCCCGCGCATCAACAGGGCGCTGTGCCTCTACCACGGCCACGATCTGCGGGATCACGTCCCCTGCCCGGCGCACGATCACGGTATCACCGACCATGACGCCAAGGCGCTCGATCTCGTCGGCGTTGTGCAAAGTGGCGTTGGAGACAGTCACGCCGCCGACAAACACCGGCTTGAGCTTGGCCACCGGCGTCACGGCGCCAGTACGGCCAACCTGAAACTCGACATTCTCAAGCTCTGTCATCTCCTCCTGCGCCGGGAACTTGTGGGCGGTCGCCCAGCGCGGGGCGCGGGCCACAAAGCCGAGCTCCTCTTGCAGAGCGATGGCATCCACCTTGTAGACCACGCCGTCGATCTCGTAAGGCAGCTCGCCACGGCGGGCCAGAATGTCGTCGTGGAACGCCTGACAACCGGCAGCCCCCTCTTTGAGTTTCACCTCGGGACTAAGCGGTAGCCCCCACTCCTTGAGCTGATTGAGGCGACCGAAGTGAGAGCCACCGAGCTGCTCGCCGCCAACACCGACACCGTAAGCGTAAAAGCTCAGGGGACGGCTGGCGGTGATGCGCGAGTCAAGCTGACGCAGGCTGCCGGCGGCTGCATTGCGCGGGTTGACGAATACCTTCTCGCCCGCTGCCAGCGCCTTGGCGTTCATCGCCTCAAAACCGGCCTTGGGCATAAAGACTTCGCCACGCACCTCCAGCCGATCGGGCCAGCCAGAGCCGCGCAGCGCGAGCGGAATGGCCTTGATGGTGCGCACGTTCTCGGTGATCTCCTCACCGGTGGCGCCATCGCCCCGGGTGGCCGCCTGCACCAGCTGACCATCCACATAAAGCAGGCTCACCGCCAGACCATCGAGCTTGGGCTCGCAGCAGAAGGTGAAACGCACGTCACGCTTGAGGCGATCGCTCATGCGCTGTTCGAACGCCTGCAACTCTTCGCTGCTAAAGACGTTATCAAGGCTGAGCATGGGGATTTCGTGGCGCACCTGTTTGAAGGCGGTCAGCGGCTGACCACCGACCCGCACGCTGGGTGACGCCGGTGTTTTCAGCTCGGGGTGGTCAGCCTCCAGCGCAATCAGTTCGCGCATCAGACGGTCGTATTCGGCATCCGGCACTGTGGGGTTATCCAGCACATAGTACTGGTGACCATATTCGGTAAGCAGTTCACACAATTGACGGTGGCGGGAGAGGGTGTCGCTCATGAAAAAGTCTCGAAGTGTGATTGAACATACGGCCGGGGTAGAAACAAAAATGCGGTACCAGGGTACCGCACTTTTTCCTCACTCGACCCGCATGGCGTATTAGTCGCGACTGGCCTCGTAGGCAGCCAGCTCGTGACGGTAACGGGCAATGGTCTCGTCGCTCAGCGGGCTGCGATCCATATCGGTCAGCATGGCATCGAGATCGCTGGCCAGCTGATCGGCAGCCTGCAGCATATCCTCGAAGGCAAACGCGGCATTGCTGCGCAGCGGCAGTTGCATGAACAGGGAGACACCCGGCGTGGTGAACTGCTCCATCCGGTACGGGTTGAAGGTACCCGGCTTGACCATGTTGATCATGGAGAAGAGCACTTCACCCTTGCCGTTGGGATCTTCGTGACGGTGGAAAATATCCATCTCGCCAAACTTGAAGCCCAACGCCATCAGGGATGAGAGCAGGGTCGCACCTTGCAAGTCGTGACCAGGACGGCCCATCAGGTTGATGACATAGACATCCTGCCAGATCTTCTCGACCGGCTGGGGCGCCATGCGCGGCTCTTCCACCACAGGTGCAGGTGCCACATAGGCCGGCTCTTCATAAACAGGCTCGGGAGCCACATGACGGGGCTGCGGCTGATATTCCGGCTCGGGTGCACGCACCGGTTCGGCACGAACGGTGTCGGCAGTACGGACTGTCTCTGCACGGGCACCAAAAGTCGGGGCGGTCGCATAGGCGGGCTCGACCAGCGGCTCGTCGTCCAGCGACTGCATCATGGGCTCGCGCTGGGGACGGGAACGGTAGACCGGGGTACGACGATTGACCTGAGCAGGTTTGCGCACCGGCGCGGCAGGCGCCTCGTCGATCTCCTCGGGCAGCGGTTCGTCGAATGTTTCCTCTTCATAGACAGGAGGCGGCGGAACCGGGCGGGCAGCAGGCTTGCGCACTACGGGCGGCGGCAGATCGTCCTCGTCATCTTCATCATCAAAGGCGGGGACGGCAGGGCGACGACCGAGTTCCGGCTGGCGGCTCTCTTCACTGCGCAGCTTGGGCTCGGCACGACGGCCACCACTGACCACGCGTACCTGGCCGATGCCATCGCTGTCGAAGGCGTCGTTATCACGATCCCGCGACTTGGAGTCCATCCGTCCAATCGGTTTCTCTTTGATCGGTGCCTGACGATTCTTTTTGTTGCTCCACAACCCGTGAATGAGCAATGCCGCAATAGCAATACCGCCCAGGGCAACCAAGATGTAACGCAATTCCTGCATTAGCTGCTTCTCTTTCTAGTTTTGCTCAGCCAAAGCGACGGCTTCACCGATATCGACCGACACAATGCGAGAAACCCCGGGCTCTTGCATCGTGACGCCAACCAGCTGCTCAGCCATCTCCATGGAGACCTTATTATGACTGATGTAAACGAACTGTACTGTGCTCGACATCTCTTTGACAAGAGAACAGAAGCGACCGACGTTCACTTCATCGAGCGGTGCATCCACCTCATCCAGCAGACAAAAAGGTGCTGGGTTGAGTCTGAAGATGGCAAAAACCAGCGCAAGCGCGGTTAACGCCTTCTCCCCCCCGGAAAGCAGGGCAATGGTAGCATTCTTCTTACCCGGAGGTCTCGCCATGATGCTCACTCCGGCCTCCAAAAGATCATCGGAGGTGAGCTCAAGCCAGGCACTGCCCCCACCGAACACTTTTGGAAACAGGGATTTTAAATCTTCGTTGACCTTATCGAAAGTGTCCCGGAACCGTATTTGTGTCTCTTTATCAATTCTTTTAATGGCTTGGCTCAAGGTTTCCAGCGCTTGCTCGAGATCCTGACACTGATTTTCAAGATAGGTTGCCCGGGTTTTCGCCTCTTCGTACTCCTCCAGCGCCGCCAGGTTGATGGCGCCGAGCGCCTCCACTTGCGCCTCCAGGGTCTGGATCTCCTGCCGCAGCTTGCTGCGATCAGCGTCGATCAACATCGCCTGATCGAGATCCACCAGTCGAACCCCCAGCTCTTCGAACTGCTCGTGCAGCCCCTGTCGACGGGTGAGGTTGCGTTCGCGCTCAAGACGCAGGGTTGCCAGCTTCTCCTGCAACGTCACCAGCTGCTTGTGATCGGCACTTCTGGCCTGCTCCAGCTCACCGAGCTGGCGCTCCAGCTCCGCAAGCCGTTGATGACAGGCGAGCTGCTGCGCCTCCAGATTGCGCTGCTCGGCCAGCAGGGGCGCCAGATCCGGCACGGCCTCGCTATCCGGCCCTTTCAGCCCGGCCAGCTCCAGCCCAAGCCTCGCCAACTCCTCTTCGCCCAAGGTAATGAGTTGGCGCAGATTACCCAACTCCATTTGCAAACGCTGGCAGACCGCTTGTTGCTGTTCGCGGCGTACACGGGCCTCGTCGACCGCCCGCTCGCAGCGGGTCAACTGCTCCTGAGCGACCTGCAACCCTTGCGTCAGCGGCTCCCCCTGCTCCTGCAACTCGGCAAGGCGCGCCTCATCGAGTTCCAGTTGTTCACGGGCGCTGGCCAGTCGCTCTGCCTCTTCGGCCTGCTCCTGATCAAGCCGGATCAGCTCTTCGCCGAGCTGACCGAGCCGCTGCAACCGCTCCTGCCGCTGACCCTGTTGCAGGCTCCAGGCTTCGCGCAGTTGTTGCCATTTCTGCTCTTGCTCGCGCAAGGTTCGCTGCGACAACTCCTGCGCACTGGCAAGCTGGGCGCGCCGGGCATCGGCAGCAACAAGTTGCTCGCTCAGCTGTGCCAGCCCCTCGGCAACCCTCTCCTGCTCGGTATGCAACCGCTCACGCTCACCCAGCAGCGCCATGGTGCCAAGCGCCCCGCCCTGCCCCAGATCTGCCCAGTTTGGCCCCAGCCAGTCGCCAGCAGGAGTCAGTACCGACTCACCGGCCGCAAGGCTTGGCTGGCGAGCCAATGCGGCTTCCCGGCTCTCCACCAGCCAGATGGCGTTGAGGAAGGCAGGAATATGCTCACCACCCAGTTGCGCCGCCAGCGTACCGGCAACCGCCGGTTGCGCCGGGCCAATCCAGAGCCCCTCTTGCGCCAGATTGCACTCGTCCGCCGGCGTTGCGGTGAGCCAGCGACCCAGCACCTTGTCGAGCGCCGGTGCCCATTCGGGGGCAACCTGCAGTCGATCCGCCAGGGTCGCCCCCTCCATCTGTTCGCCGAGGATTTGATCCAGGGTCGCCAGCCGCGCCTCCAACTCCCGTTGCAGGCTCAACTGCTGGCCATGCTGCTGCCTGAGTTGTTCATGGGCCTCGACCGCCTGCGCCAGCTGCTCGGTCAGCTCGCCATTGGCCGCCCGCGTCAGCTCCAGCTCACCACTCAGGGCATTGAGGGCCGGTTGCAGATCATCGGCCTCTGTACCGAGGGGGCCAGCGCGTTCATCTTCCAGCTTGAGGCGCGCCAGCCGGGTCTTGGCTTGCAGCTCCTGCAGGCCACCCAACCGGGTGCGGGTCTGGTTGAGCTGCCCCTGCAACCCGGCCAACTGTTGTTGCCACTGCTGCTGGCGCAAGCGAGCCTGCTCCAGCTGCTCGCTGGCCTGCTGGCGGGCCTCCTGCTGCTCAGTAAGCAACTGCTCACACTGCTCCAGCCGCGCGCTCTCCTGCTCGGCGCGCAATACCCCTTCGGTCAGTTGATCCTGCTGGCTGGCCAGCTGCGCCTTGCGAGTGGCGATCCGCTCGCCCAGCGCCTCTGCACGGGCCTGCCAGTCGCGCCCCAGTTCACTCTGGTGCAGTTGCTGTTGCTCGAGACGGGCGATGGCCTGCCCGCCGAGAAAAATCTGTTGCTGACGGCTCGCCTGCTCGGCTTGCGCCTCTTGTCTGGCGACCGACAGGGTGACGTGGCGCCCCTCATCTGCGGTGCGCTTGGCATCGAGCGCCGCCAGCGCCTGCTCGGCCTGTGCCAGCTCGGTTTTGGCCTCGCCAAGACGCGTTTCCAGCGCCCACAACTCGGAGCCAATCAGCTCGGCGCGAGCGGCGCGCGAACGACTCTTGAGCTGTTTGTAACGCTCGGCCGTTTCGGCCTGGGCTTTGAGGTGGTCAAGGCGCGAACCCAGCTCGCCGCGAATATCGCCGAGGCGCTCCAGGTTCTCCTGAGTGTGGCGAATGCGCTGCTCGGTCTCGCGGCGCCGCTCCTTGTAGCGGGAAACCCCGGCGGCCTCTTCCATAAAGAGCTTGAGGTCGGCCGGACGTGACTCCACCAGTCGGCTGACAGTGCCCTGCTCGATGATGGCGTAGCTGCGGGGGCCAAGACCGGTGCCGAGGAAGAGGTCGGTCACATCTTTGCGGCGGCACTTCTGGCCGTTGATCTGATAGTGGTTGGAGCCGTCGCGCAGCACTTCGCGGCGCACCGAGATCTCGGTAAAGCGGCCGAACTCGCCGGGCACCCGGTTGTGGGGATTGTCGAACACCAGCTCGACCGAGGCGCGCCCGTGCGCACTGCGATTGATGGAGCCGTTGAAGATGACATCGGTCATGTTCTCACCGCGCAGATGGCGGGCGGAGCTCTCCCCCAGCACCCAGCGCACCGCGTCGATGACGTTGGATTTGCCACAGCCGTTAGGGCCCACCACGGCGGTCATGTCTGCCGACAGTTCGATGCGGGTCGGCTCGACGAACGACTTGAAGCCGGCGAGTTTGATCAGTTTCAGACGCATGGCGACCTGTATCAGTGGCTAAATAAAGAGGAGGCGGGCAGGTGACTTTACCAAATCCAGACCCGGCTTTGTTTGTAATATGCAGGCATCATCCCCATTCATGCCCGATTTTTGGTCGCCACGGCACGAAATAAGGAATAGTCGGCGACTTTACCAAATCAAAGGCTTGTTTGTAATATGCTGGCAGTTCTCCCATGCATAGATGGAGCTCACATGAGCCAATCACCCCATATGGTCAAAGATTCAATCAGCGGTGCAGACTACTTTCTGCGCGGTTTTTCCCTCATTCGCCAACCGGGCATCCGCACCTTTGTGCTGATCCCCCTGCTGGTCAACTTCGTGCTGTTTGCCGGGGCCTTCTATGCCCTGCTGCTGCAACTGGACGGCCTGTTCGCCTGGCTCCATCAGCAGATCCCCGCCTGGCTCGACTGGCTGGACTACCTGCTGTGGCCCATCGCCCTCATCACCATACTGGTGGTCTTCTCCTTTATCTTCAGCTCGGTCGCCAACTGGGTAGCCGCTCCCTTCAACGGCCTGCTGGCGGAGAAGGTGGAACAGATCCTCACCGGCCAGCCTGCCAATGACAGCGGCATGCTGGATATCGTCAAGGATGTGCCACGCACCTTCGGCCGCGAATGGACCAAGCTGAAGTATTACCTGCCCAAGGCCATCGGCTGCCTGATCCTGTTTCTGATCCCTGTGGTGGGCCAGACCCTGGCGCCTGTGCTCTGGTTCCTGTTCAGCGCCTGGATGATGGCGATCCAGTATGTGGATTATCCGTTCGACAACCACAAAATCGACTTCATCACCATGCGCGATGCCTTGAAGCAGCGCCGCGGCAAGTGCCTCAGCTTCGGCGCTTTGGTGACCCTCTTCTCCGCCATTCCGGTGGTGAACCTCTTCGTGATGCCAGTCGCCATCTGTGGTGCCACCGCCATGTGGGTCGATCACTACCGGCAGGAGCAGTTGGGGCGCTAACCCTTGAACATTGATTAGAAAAAGGCACCCGAAACGGTGCCTTTTTCGCATTTAGCATGAATTAAATTAATGCATGCATTCGATAGCTTGTCCCATATGACACGAGTTGGTAGGATTCTGGCCTTTCTCGTTCCCTGGGATATCTCATGTTACATGCACTCTTCTTGGTGGGCCTGGTGGCCGAAGGGATGACCGGCGCGCTGGCCGCGGGTCGGCGACGGATGGATCTGTTTGGTGTGGTGATCATCGCCTCGGCGACGGCCATCGGTGGTGGCACCATCCGCGATGTGCTGCTCGGCCACTATCCGCTGCTCTGGATTGAACATCCGGAATACGTGCTGCTGGTTGCGGCAGCTGCGATGGCGGGTGTGGTCTCCGCCCCCCTGATGCGCTACCTCGGCAAGCTGTTCATGGCCCTCGATGCCCTGGGACTGGTGGTCTTCTCCATCTTCGGTGCGGCCCGAGCGCTGGATATGGGCCACGGCGCCGGTATTGCCTGCATCATGGCGGTGGTGACCGGGGTCTTTGGCGGTGTGCTGCGGGATCTGCTCTGCCAGCGCATTCCGCTGGTGTTCCGTCGCGAGCTCTATGCGGCCATTTCGCTGATCACTGCAGCCCTCTACTGTCTGGCGCTGGATCAGGGCTTGCCGACCAACTGGGCCGCGTTCGGTTCCATCGGGATCGGCTTTGTGCTGCGGCTGCTGGCGGTACGCTTCAAGTGGGGTCTGCCCACTTTCAACTACCAGTACGCGACCCATTGAGTACGCCAGCTTCTGGCGAAGCGGGTTGGATTGCGAGCAACAAAAAAGCGCCCGAGTGGCGCTTTTTTCATGGACGTTCTGCGACTCAGTTAATCCCTTCCGAGCTGAAGAAGGTCGCCTTGTCGGCGATAAAGCGGATCTTGATGTTCTTCCCTTCCCCGCCCCAGAGGCAGCTGGTAGTGCCCAAGGCATCATCACAACGCTCCGCCTTGCCCAGAATGGTGCTGGCCTCGGCGTAACTCATCCCCATCTTCAACTGGTCGTAATTTTCACGGTTGAGCTTGCTGCAACCGGTCAACAACAGGGCGATCAGGCCGCCAATCACTATCTTTTTCATCGCTATCTCCTCTCTGGTGGGAAGAGCTTGGCAGTTTGCCAACCCCTTTACCAGCTGCGCACCGGGCCGGTATCGAGGTGAACGAAGTTATCACGGGGATAGTAACCAACCCCACCTACCTTGAGCTGGAGCGCCGCCTTGCGCAGATGGGCCAGCTGTACGCCGGGGATCCGCACATCCACCGCCTGCCCCAGGGTGTGGTAGCTGTGCTTGGCCACGCCGCGGCTCTTGTGGCGCTTTTGGCGATTTGTGGCCGGGGCGCGATAGCCGGAGATCAGCTGGATTTCGCTGCGCCGGCCCAGCTTGTGCTGCAACAGAAACAGCTGATCAAACAGCTTCTTGTCGATGTTGAACACTTCATTGCGCCGGTAATCGCGGAAGATGTGGTTGAGCTCGGCCAACCCGTCGCTCAGATAGTGGCCGTTTTCCCAATAGCTGGCGCGCACCCGCTCGCCGGTATTGAGATTGAAGAAACTGAGTTCACGCCCGGTGGTACTGCGGCTGGCCAGTGCAGGGAAGGAGATCAGCGAGCTGCCCAGCAGGCAACCGGCTCCCAGCAACAGGCGACGTCGACTTATCTCTTGTTCCAGCATAAGGGGTTCGTCCATCGCAGATTCAAGCGAAAAATAGTTGAATAAGATCACTGATTGAATGTGATACAGGCGCTTGAAACTACCCTCCGGCGGGGGGCCCTGTCAAACCACAATCGCCCATAGAAAAGCCCGGCACAGGCCGGGCTTTTCACTCTGTGGCAGGGATCACAGCAGGCGGCTCTGGAAGCTGACCCGATCAAATCCGTAGATGTCATTGCGCAGTTGCTGGCGACCATTTTCGTCGATCCAGCTGCTCCAGTAGACGGTAAAGACCGGGATCGGCGTGGTGAGCGGCAACCATTTGGTCTGGCTCTCCTTGAGGATATTGGCCACCTTGTCCGGCTGATAGCGGGAGTCCGCCAACAACAGCTCGGCCAGATCGTCCGCATGTTCCACCCGGATGCAGCCCGAACTGAAGGCGCGCGCCCCCTGTTCGAACAGCGCCTTGCGCGGGGTGGAGTGCAGATAGATGGCGTCATTGTTGGGCAGGTAGAACTTGTAGCGCCCCAGGGCATTGTGATCACCCGGCTTTTGCCGCAGGCGATAGGGGAAACCGGCGGCCAGCGCCTGATGCCACCCCTCTTCGGTGAACTGGACCGGATTGCCCTCGCTGTCGATCACCTCGAACTGCTCGCGACTCAGATAGGCGGGATCCCGACCCAGCTTGGGCAGGATGTCCTTGCTCAGGATCGAGCGCGGCACATGCCAGGAGGGATTGAGCACGATGGAGCGAATTTCGCTGGCCAGAATGGGAGTGGCGCGCTGCTCCTTGCCGACGATGACACGGCTGGTGAATACCTCGTTGCCGGACTCCACCACGCTCAGGCGGTAGTCGGGAATATTGACCAACACGTAGCGGCCACCGGCGAGTTGATCTACCAGATCGCGACGCCACAGGTTACGCAACAACAGACTGGCGCGCACTTGCGGGCCGGTATTGAGCCAGGAGCGGGTCTGACGACCGATAATGCCGTCCGCGGTGAGACCGTGACGACGCTGGAACTGCTTGATGGCCTGCTCGGTATCACCATCGTAAATCTGATCACCATGGCTCGGGGCGCTGTCGCCCAGCTCGTTGAGCATGGCGCGGATTTGGCCGAGCTCGGCGGAGCTCTCTCCGGCACGCAGGGTCGGCATATCAAGGGTCGGCCACTTGCTGGCCATCGGCATCGCCAGCAGTTTGTGCACCTTGGCCCGCACCGCCTCGTATTCTGCCACCTGAGGGCGCAGGGATTTCACCTGGGTGAGCAGGTCATCATCGCTGAGTTGGGTCACTACAGGGCGGTTCAAATCGAGCTTGAGGGTCTTCATCTGCTCGCGAGAGACCAGATCCATCCCTCGCCAGGCGTGCTGGAAACGGCTCAGCTTGGTAAAAATGTCGTCATAGATGGCACCACGCTTGTCTGCAGGGGTGGCCTGCAGACGCTTCCACAGCGTGAAAAAATCGGGATGCAGCTGGGCAAGCACAGCCTCTTGCAACTGCTGCTCCAGCTCGACACGGGCCTGTTCGGCCTGACTGCCCTGATACCAGTCGTGTCCGGTTTCACTGGCCGCCACCACGACTTGTGCTTCGGTCGCATGTACCGCGCCAGCGGGCAAACATCCCAGCCACACCAGATTGGCAAGGGCCAGCCAATACTTCATCCCCATGGGTACCTCAAAACGGTTTGTTCACTCTGTCAGGCCTGACAAGCAGACCCGATGCTCAGGCCGCTCATGATGCGTGAACGGCCAATACTTTGCTAGCGCTCGGGGGCATAACGCTGCCAGATAATGTCATACGCATCTGTCTCCTTGAACCGCGCCAACGCCTGATTAAATTGTTGCAAGAACTGCGGCGAAAAGCTGCGCTTGCCCAACATAAAGAAGCTTGGCGATTCAGATACCACCATGGGGTGACTGGTGAACAGACCGCTCATCCCCTCCTTGTTAAGGGCGCTGGGGGTAGCCAGCATGTCACCGAGAAAACCGTCGATCCGCCCGCGGGCCAGCTTCTCATAATTTTGCTGGTCGCTCACCGCACTCACCTGTTTGGCATAGCGAGCGAGCAGCGACATCACTTCCTCACCATAGAAGTACTCTTTGGTGACGCCGAGGGAGTAACCACTGGCCAGCCAGCTCGTCAGATCCTGCTCGGGATAGTGGCTGCCCTTGCGGATCCACAGCAAGGTGCGACCCGGATTGTAGGAGTCGGAAAACCAGGCATAACGAGCGCGCTCATCATTGATATTCGCCTCCATCGCCATGTCTATCTCGCCATGCTCCATCTCGTGCAGTACCCGCTTCCAGGGCAGCTCCACATAGTGGACCTTGCAGTGCATGGCGGTGAGCACAGCCGTCAGCACCTCGGCGGCATAACCGCGCACCTCTTGCGGTGAGTCGGCTTCGTAATAATGGTAGGGGGGCCAGTTATCGTAACCGACCTGAATAGGCTCGGGACACAGGGCCCTAGCCAATGCCATTGGCGCCCATAATCCAAGCAACAGACAGCAAGAGATCCACTTCATATGTCATCCTTGACGAATAAGTGAGTCATCATAAATCGCCCCCTGCAAAATGGCGATAGAAGCCAGATGACTATCGCATCCGCTAGAAAATGACGCAGCAAAGCGCTTCTATTTGCCAATTACCTTGCCGGAGCGCCACTGGCAAACGGCGCCCTGCCAGACCTGTTTAACCGGGAAACAGCAACGTTTGGAACAGGGGTAAAAAGGGGTTAATATGTGACCAAATATTTTTTTGTGATCCACTATGCTTTTTTTGCAATTGGATTAGCATATGCGCGACATCGGCCTACCCATTCTGTCAGGCATAGAGAGTGATATGACGTACAAAAAGTTCGGTTTTTTGACTGCCATTCTGGCGTTAAGCGGTTTTTATCTTTACACCCTCTATCTGGCTGCTCACCCCAACGTGAGCCTGGCCTACAAACTCTATTATCTGGAAGGCAAGACCCGCTTCTGGGAACACAACTCCAGCATGACCTATCAGCCGGGTAACGAGCTCAATCTGACCAAGCCGAGCCGCTTTCTCTCCAGCGAAGGCTGGGCCAAGAAGCCGAGCGACGAAGGTACCCTGCTCAGCGGTCAGGGCGGTCTCTACTTTGTGCTGCCCAAGCAGGCAGCCAATCCGGATCAGCTTACCGTACAGGCCCGCATCAACAGCCCGGAAGCCGGTGCCCTGTTGAAAGTGGCGCTGGGTCACGACTTCACCACCACGGTGAAACTGGCCAAAGCGGGTATCAACGAAATCCGCCTCAGTCTGCCCGGCGACTCGCTCACGGCAGATCCCAAGCGCCCCAATTTTCTGGCGCTCTCGGCACCTACTCCCATCAATGTGCAGTCGGTACGTTTGACCGTAGCCCAGTGATCCTTGCCCCGAATACCATTTTATAAAAACAACTATCCCAAATAAGGACGTTCTTATGTCGCATCCAGATTTTCGACTCTCTCTGGTCGTTCCCGTTTACAACGAGGAAGAGAGCATCGATGCCTTCATCAACGCGATAGACAACGAACTGGCCCCGCTGAAAGACCAGCTTGAAATTGTATTCGTCAACGATGGCAGCCGTGACCGCACCCGTGAAGTGGTCGAGCAGGCCATCGCCCGCGATCCGCGCGTGACCCTGGTCAACCTGGCACGCAACTTCGGTAAAGAAGCGGCCTTGACCGCCGGTCTGCATCAGGCCAAAGGGGATGCCATCGTGCCGATGGACGTGGATCTGCAAGACCCGCCCGCCCTGATCCTGGAGTTCGTCAAACTGTGGCAGACCGGTGACTATGACACCGTCTACGGCATCCGCGTCGATCGCAGCGCCGATACCCCGATGAAGCGCCTGACTGCCGGTGGCTTCTACCGCTTCTTCAACGCCCTCTCCACCAGCACCAAGCTGCCGGAAAACGCCGGTGACTTCCGCCTGATCGACCGTCGCGTGGTCGAGGCGATCAAACTGCTGCCGGAGCGCAACCGCTTCATGAAGGGTCTGTTTGCCTGGGCCGGTTTCCGTGCCGTTGGCGTCCCCTACGAGCGCCCGGCCCGTCACGCCGGTGAAACCAAATTCAACTACTGGAAACTGTGGAACTTCGCGCTCGACGGTCTGCTCAGCTTCTCCAGCTGGCCGCTGCGGGTCTGGAGCTATGTGGGTGTCGGCGTCTCCTTCGTCGCCTTCCTCTACATCCTCAAGATCGTGACCCAGGTGGTTTTCTTCGGCATCGACGTGCCCGGTTATGCCTCCCTTATGTCCGTAGTGCTGTTCCTCGGCGGTATCCAGCTGCTGTCGCTCGGCATCATCGGCGAGTACATCGGCCGCATGTTCGTGGAAGTGAAACAGCGCCCGGTCTACCTCATTGAAGGGGTCTATGGCCAGT
The DNA here is from genome assembly GCF_040908215.1 of Aeromonas sp. R5-4. Classification (NCBI taxonomy): domain Bacteria; kingdom Pseudomonadati; phylum Pseudomonadota; class Gammaproteobacteria; order Aeromonadales; family Aeromonadaceae; genus Aeromonas; species Aeromonas sp. R5-4. Next base: position 82,288 of record NZ_JBFODG010000013.1, read on the forward strand.
ATGCCAAGCAGGATGCGACCAAACCGCAGAGCGCTGACAGCAACCCGCAAGAGCTGCAGGAGCAGGCGCCGCAATGATCTCCCGCGAGGAATTCTGGCGGCTGGTACGTTTCGGTTTTGTCGGCGGGGGGGCTACCCTCGTCGACCTTGGCACCTCCATCGCACTGTTTCATACCTGGCCCACCATCTCGGAGCACCTGGTTACCACGCTGGCTTTTGCCATCGCGTTCTGGTTCTCCTTCTTTGGTCACCGCTACATCACCTTCCAGAAGCAGGGAGCCGCCAGCAAGTTTCTGCTGGTTGCCCTCTTCTCGCTGGCGGTGCGTAACCTGATCCTGAGCGGCCTGCTGTTTGCGGGGCTCTCCGGTCTGCTGCCGGTGGTCATCGCCACACTGACCGTTACTGTCCTCACTTACGTTCTCTCTCGCGTCTGGGTTTTTGCCTGATGAATGATATGACCAATACTGCCCCGCTCACCGGGGCTGCACTCCCCTATCGCCCGTCACTGCGCATCAGCGGCCGTGACTGGCTGATGATCATCGCCGCCTTCATGCTGAGCCGGGTGGCGCTGTATGGCATGGGCTACTTCGGGGTCCAGCTCTATGGCTCCCCCGACATAGGCCCGCTGCAGGCCTATTGTCAGTTTGACTGCGTCTGGTTCCAGCGCATCATCGAAAACGGCTACGATCTCTACCCGCGCTGGCTGAGCAAGGGCAATGCGGCCAACTGGGCCTTTATGCCGCTCTATCCGATGGTCTCCGGTGCCATCTCCAACCTGTTCAATGTGGAGAGCCTGATCGGCCTCATTATTGTTACCAATATCTCCTTCTTCGCCAGCCTGCCGCTGATGCTGCTGGTGTTGCGGCAGCTCAAGCTGGGGGACGATACCGCCCGCTTCGGCGTCTGGCTGCTCGCCTTCTCCCCCTTCTCCGCCTACTTCGTCTCCGGTTATACCGAGTCGACCTTTATGGCGCTGATGCTGGGGATGTTCCTGTTCGCCTATCGGGAGCAGTGGCTGATGGTGGCCGTGCTGGGAGTCTGTATCTCCGCCACCCGCAACCTGGGGGTGATGATGGTCTTCCCGGTGCTGATCCTGGCGCTGCAGGCCTACGGCTGGCGGGAATTTTTCCGCTTTACCGAGCGCGCCTTCAAGGTGGTGTTCACCCTCTGGATGATCCCCTTTGGCCTGTTTGCCTACATGGTCTACCTCTATCACCTGACCGGCGATGCCTTCGCCTTCAAACACATTCAGGTGGCATGGGGTCGCTACATGGACAGCCCGCTGGACTGGTGGCTGAGCGGTTTCGAGCTGGGCGGCCGCAAGGCTTACCTCTCCATCATGGTGATCTTCGGCTGGTGCCTGAACGGTTACCTGTTCAGCCAGAAACGCTGGGCTGAAGCGACCCTGATGTTCATCTGCTGCACCATCCCGCTGATGACCGGCCTCAACGCCATGCCACGCTACATGTTCGGGCTCTACCCGACCCTGCTGGCCATCATTCTGCTGACCCATCGCTGGCCAGCCATCCGCCCTGCTGTGCTCTGCATCAGCGGCATGGTTGCCTCCTTCATCGCGGTGGCCTTCGTCAACTTCAAGTTCTTCACCGTCTGATGTGACGACGATGCCTGATACACCAAATGCCGGTCACCTGACCGGCATTTTTTTATGGCCGTATTTTTATCGACAGAGCCTCCCATCTCCTCTCCGTCACACTTTCCTCGGCTTGAAAACGTAACCATTTGAACTGAAGTCACAAATCGGCATTTTGCCGATCCAAGGCGCGCTTTGCTGCTCCTAGAATGGGCCCTTGTCCGAACTGCCCTGCTCAAGGAATGGCTTATGCGTCGTGCTCATCACTTATCCCCTCTCTGGCTTGCCCTGCTGGCCGCCCCTCTGTTCATCCAACAGGCGATGGCCGCCCCCGAGGTTCGCCTCTATGTGGATGGTCAACCGGTGGCGACCCCGATCGTGCTGGACAAGGGCACGGTGAAGCTGACCCACACCCTTGCCAAGGGGAGCCACCAGATCCGCATCAGCGATGCAGACAACAGTTGCGGTACCAGCTTTGGCCCGAGCGAGAGCAAGCCGCTCTCCTTCGGCACCGCCCAGCCCATGGACAAATGCAGCAAGGATCAGAGCTTTACCCTTCGGGTGATGCTGGCCGGGGAGTATCAGTTCACCTTCAACCCGGATACCCCCAGCCTCAAGGTGCTGCGGGCGACCAAGAAGAGCGAATTCAAACGCCAGCCACCAGAAGAGCCCTGCATCAGCTGGGATGGCGGCCCGGTCACAGTGTCGCTCAAAGGGGTCTGGCCCGACGGCACCCGACTGCGGGATGCCTACTCGAAACAGGAGGCGGTGGTCAAACAGGGCAAACTGACCCTGACCCCGAGTAAAGAGAGCGGCGGCCTGCTGCTGCTCGAGCCGGTCAAGGCAGCCAAGCCAGCACCGTTCAGCTGGGATCAGGCGAGCGTCTATTTCCTGCTGACCGATCGCTTCCACAACGGCGACCCCGCCAACGACCACAGCTTCGGCCGCCAGAAGGATGGACAGGATGAGGTGGCCACCTGGCACGGCGGCGACTTCAAGGGACTGACCGAGAAGCTCGACTACATCAAGAGCCTCGGCATGAACGCCATCTGGATCACCCCCATGGTGGAGCAGGTACACGGCTTTATCGGCGGTGGCGAGCAGGGCAATTTTCCTTTCTACGCCTACCACGGCTACTGGGCGCTCGACTTCACCAAAATCGACCCCAACTACGGCGATGAAGAGAGCCTGAAAACCCTGGTGGATGAGGCCCACAAGCGCGGCATGCGGATCATCCTCGACGTGGTGATGAACCACGCCGGTTACGCCACCCTCGCCGATCTGCAAGATCTCGGGCTCACCGAACTGACCCAGAACAGCAGCAAACTGCCAACCGTCTGGAACCAGTGGCGCCCGAGCGGCGGCCTCAACTGGCATGGCTACAACCAGTTCATCGACTATCAATCACCCGCGTGGAGCAAATGGTGGAGCGGTGACTGGGTGCGCGCCGGTCTGCCCGGCTACCCGCAGCCCGGCACCGACGATGTGACCGGTTCGGTGGCGGGGCTGCCGGACTTTCTGACCGAATCGGCCAAACCGGTAGGGCTGCCGCCATTGCTGGCGGCGAAAAAAGATACCAAGGCCAAGGCGCTGCCCAACGCCACCGTAAGTGACTACCTGATCGACTGGCACACCGACTGGGTGCGCCGCTTTGGCATCGACGGCTTCCGCGCCGACACCGTCAAGCATCTGGAGCCCGAGGTGTGGGCCAAGCTCAAGCAGGCGGGCACCGCTGCACTCAAGGAGTGGAAAGCCGCCAACCCGGACAAGGCCCTCGACGCTCTGCCCTTCTACATGGTGGGTGAGGTGTGGGATCACGGGGTCGCCAAGGATTTCTGGTATCAGAACGGTTTCGATTCCCTGATCAACTTCGACTATCAGCGCGAGTTCGCACTGTCACAGGCCCAGTGCATGGCCAGCGCCGAGCCCACCTATGCCAGCTACGCCAGCCGCATCAATCAGGATCCCGAGTTCAACGTGTTGAGCTACATCAGCTCCCACGACACCAAGCTGTTCTTTGGCGACTATCAGGATGTGCCGCTACAGCGCCGGGTCGCCAACAGCTTTATGCTGCTGCCGGGGGGCATCCAGCTCTACTACGGCGACGAGTCCGGCCGCGGGCTGGCCAAGGATGGCGGGGTGTTCGATCAGGCGCTGCGCTCGGATATGAACTGGCAGGATCTGGCTAGCGGAGACAAGGCTGAGCTGGTCAAGCACTGGCAGCAACTGGGCCAGTTCCGCGCAGCCCACCCGGCGGTAGCGGCAGGCAGTCACAAGAAACTGGCCGACAGCCCCTATGCCTTCGTGCGAGAGAAGGGGGAGGACAAGGTGGTTATCGTGTTCGCCGGCCGGCAAAAATAGAGGCAAAGAGGCTGAGACAACAAGAGAGGGGAGCCAGTGGTTCCCCTCTCTTTTGCACGTTTATCAACTTACTGCGTCTGGCGTACAGCCGCCGGCCACTGCAGGCGCGCCTTGATCAAGATCTCTTGCCACAGGGGCCAGGCCAGCAGCGCCTGCTGATAGGCTCCGGCCTGACCGGGCAACAGGATGCCGTAGCTGGCCAGTCGATAGGCCATCACGGCATAGAAGGCATCGACAATGCCCACCTCGCCAAAGTAGAAGGGGCCCTGCGCCTGCGACCAGATCTCCTGCAAACGGGCCAGCTCGCCGACCGCCTCCACCGGGGGATCGATACGGGTTGGCGCCCCAAGAAAGAAGGGGAGCAGAGAACGGATCTGCCGAAATCCTGCATGCAACTCGGCGCAGAGGCTGCGAGCCAGTGCCCGCTCGGCCAGCGAAACGGGATAGAGCTGGCGGTCGGGACAGAGCTCATGAACATATTCGGCGATGGCCAGCGAGTCATGAACCCGCACGCCATCGTGTTCGAGCCAGGGCACCAGACCGGCCGGTGCCAGCCGCTTGAGCCGCGCCAGCGACTTGGCATCCTCCAGATCGAACACCTGCTCCTGCCACGTCAGCCCGCTCATAGCGAGCACCAGTGCCGCCCGCATCGCCCAGGTGGAGCCGGTGCCCACCGCCAATACCAAGGATCCCATCTGCTGCCTCCTGCATGAGTTGCCTGCGACCGGCCGATCTGCCCTGATGGCAAAACATCCGATGGTCGCTTCACATTTGCGCACCGGCGGGTTTGACCCTCTTGGTGAGCGATGCTAGTTTGATTTTTCAAAACAATCAGTTAGCAACAATGTGAGCCATTAACCGAAATATGGACAGCCAATTTACCATCGTCATCGCAGATGACCACCCCCTGTTTCGGGGCGCCCTTTACCAAGCGGTGCACATGGCCATCAACGACGCTCAATTGCTGGAAGCGGACTCCATCGACAGCCTGACCAGCCTGCTCGGCGAGCACCCCGAGGTCGACCTGTTGCTGCTCGATCTCAAGATGCCCGGAGCCAATGGCTTCGAGGGGCTGGCCCACCTGCGCGGCCAGTATCCCGACCTGCCCATCGTGGTGGTCTCCGCCTCGGAAGATGCGGCCATCATCCAACAGGTGTTGCGGCTTGGGGCGCTCGGCTTTATTCCCAAATCGGTACCGATGAAGGAGCTGGTCAACGCCCTCAATACGGTGATCGGGGGGGATAACTGGGTGCCGGAAGGCATCTCGCTCCATCCCGAATCGGAAGATGGCCCCGATTTCGCCAGCAAGCTGGCCAGCCTCACCCCCCAGCAGTACAAGGTGCTGATCATGCTGCGCGACGGCAGCCTGAACAAACAGATCGCCTGGGAGCTCAACGTCTCAGAGGCCACCATCAAGGCCCATATCACCGCCATCTTCAGAAAACTGGGCGTCAAGAACCGCACTCAGGCGGTTATCGCCCTGCAACAGCTCGATATCAAGGAGAGCTGAAACCGGCGCGCAGTGACACGCCGGAGACGACATAGCCAGCCATGCTGGCTATTTGTTGCTCGACAATTAGCACGATCGTACTTTATGCTGCCAGCACCAACGAGGAGAGAGTGATGAGCAAGGGGCACCTGACCCGGGAAACCATTTTGCAGACAGCCTTTGAGCAGGCGAGCCAGCAAGGGCTGGAGAGCCTGACCATCGGCTCGCTGGCCAGCGCCTGCGAAATGTCCAAAAGCGGCCTGTTTGCCCACTTTCAATCCCGCGACAATCTGCAGATCGCCGTGCTGGAGTACGCCGCCGAGGTGTTCCGGCTGCGGGTGATCCAGCCGGTACGCCAGCAGGAGCACCAGAGCCAGCACGACAAGCTGATCGCCCTGCTGCGTGCCTGGCAGGCTTGGAACCACTGCTTCGCCGGACGCTGCATGTTCCTCGACGCCTGGACCTCGGTGCAGGATGGCCATGAGCAAGAGAGCCCTGTGCAACAAGCCGCCCGGCAACTGGTGCGCTTCTGGCTCGACTATCTGGCCCGTCAGGTGGTGCAGGGTCAGGCCGCAGGCGAGTGGCGACAGGAGATGGATCCCTGGCGCGCCGTTTACCGCCTCTATGGCCTCTATCTGGCGGATCAGGTGTTCAACGATCTCGAACTGTGTCAGGATCCGGCCCGCCACTTCTGGCCCGAAGTGGACGCTCTGCTCGCCAGCTGGCGCTGATGTTTTGGCATCCGTTCAACACTAATTTTTAAAAACCAACAAAAAAGCACGACCGTTCGCACATAAAAACCACAGGATGACCATGAGCAGCAAGATCTACTTTAACACCCGCCGCTTCAGCCCGAGCAAATGGCTGCTGGGGATCGGCACCCGGTTGCACCACAGACTCGCCCCCACCCATGCCAAGCGTACCGCCAGCAAGTTGCTGCTCACCCCCCAGCGCAATCAGCGGGATGACCACGAACCTGTCGGTCTGGTGAAGCAGGCCATCCATACCAGCGAAGGGGTATTGATGAGCTATCGGCTCGGTCAGGGGCCGCTGTGGCTGCTGATGCACGGCTGGTCCGGCAGCGCCAGCCAGTTCTATCCGTTGATGAGCCATATCGCCGCGCAGGGTTTCACCGCCATTGCCTACGATCATCCGGCCCACGGCCAGAGTGCAGGCAACACTGGCCACCTGCCCCGCTTCGTGCGCGCCTTCGACGAACTGGCGACCAAGCTGGCCAGCGAAGTAGGCCCGCTGCACGGGGTCATCGCCCACAGCATGGGAGGCGCCGTCACCCTCTCCAGCCGTCAGTCAGGTATCGATACCCTGCCGCTGCTGTTGATTTCGCCGGTGCTCGACTATGTGCCCCAGCTCTACGGCATGGTGGCGCGCTCCGGCTACTCCATCCGGTTGTTCGATGCGGTGGTCAAGGAGATTGAGCAAGAGTACCAGCACCCCTTGAGCACGGTTGATCCACTGGGGCGGCTCGCCAGTCGCAGCGGTGCGGCAATGATCGTGCATGACGAGGAGGACAGATTCGCCCCCCATAGCGACTCCTTGCGGGCCAGTCAGGATGGTCATACCCGGCTGGTGAGCACCCGGGGTCTGGGCCACGGTCGCATCCTCGCCAGCGCCCCGGTATTCGCCGCCTTTGATCAGCTGGCACGGCCGGAAAATCCTCACCGCGCCCTTTGACATGGGGCCATGAAAAAAACGGGTAAGCGCCCGTTTTTATATTTGATACAGCGCCTTATAGTTAACTTGTCAGTGGGAACATTCTTGTCAGGACACAATAAGGCGCCAGCATATGGCCAGACCCAATACAGCGTTGTTGCTCACCGGTGGCGGTGCTCGCGCCGCCTATCAGGTCGGCGCCCTCAAGGCGATTGCGGAGCTCTACCCGCGCAATCTCGGCATCCCTTTTCCCATCCTGTGTGGCACCTCGGCGGGGGCTATCAATGTCACCGCACTGGCCTGCTACGCCTCCTGCTTCCATCTGGGGGTGCGCAAGCTGGAGTGGGTCTGGCGCCGCTTCGAGACTCACCACATCTTCGATTTTCACCCGGGGCGCCTGCTGTGGCGGTTGATGTACGAAGGGTCGGCAGGGCTGATCAATCCCCACACCAACCACGCCTTTCACCTCTTCGACAACGCGCCGCTGCACCGCCTGCTGGATCAACTCATCGACTATCACCGCATTGATGACAACATCCTCTACGGCAGTCTGGAGGCGCTGGCCATCACGGCGTCGGATTACGATGACGGCCTATCCACCACCTTCTTTCAAGGGCGGGCCGACCACCATCCGTGGGAGCGGGCCAGACGGCGCGGGGTGCGCACTGTGCTTACATCGGAGCACCTGCTCGCCTCCTCGGCGCTCCCCTTTGTCTTTCCGGCCACCCGGATCGGCGAGAAGTTCTACGGCGACGGTTCCATCCACCAGCTGAGCCCGCTCAGCCCCGCCATCCATCTGGGTGCAGAGCGGATCCTGCTGATCACCCTGGATCCGCCAGCGCACTCGGCGCCGACCCATCATCACGGCCATCTCACCAGCTCCAATATTGCCAGCCATCTGCTCGATACGGTCTTTACCGACACCCTCAACTCCGATCTGGAGCGGCTGTGGCGCATCAACCAGACTCTGGATCTTATCCCTGAGCGGGAACGCAATCGCCTCAAGCTGAAACGGGTGGAGACCTGTGTGCTGAAACCGAGTCAGGATCTCGACACCATCGCACTAGCCTACCTGCGCAAACTGCCGCTAAAGTTGCGCCGCCTGTTGCGGGTGCTGGGCGTGAAGGGGGATGAGACCAGCAGTCTGGCCAGCTTTTTGATGTTCTATCCGGGTTATTGTCAGCAACTGATCAAGCTGGGCTATCAGGACACTCTGAGGGAGCGGGAGCGGGTCACCGCCTTCCTCGATATCGAAGGGCTGCCAAAAGAGCGGGAGTAAAGGGCGCTGCCGATGAGTGCAAGGGGACTCAGCGCCCCTCCAGCAAACGCTGCTCCGCCTGCTCCATCGCCACCACGGTACCAAACAGGATCAGCCGATCGCCAGCCGCCAGCACCAGCTCGGGTCTGGGTTCCAGACTCTGATCCCCGCGCTGCACCTCCTTGATCCGCACCTCATCGAGCGGCAACTCGCGCACTTCATGGCCTACCGCCCACGCCTGATCGTGCAGCAACAGCGGATGGAGGCGTTCGAGCAGCTGATCCGCTTCCAGATTGCTGGCGCTCTGATCCCCCCAGTAAAAGCCGTGCAGGAAGCGATACTGGCTGCTGCGCTCGAGCTCCATCCGGCGGATCACCCGACCGATAGGGATATCGCAGTTGAGCAGCAGGTGGGAGACCAGCATCAGGGCCCCCTCCTGGGATTCAGGGATCACCTCGAAGGCCCCCGCCTGCTTGTACTGCTCCAGAAAGCTGTCATCGCGGGTGCGCACCAGCACCTTGAGATCCCCCGCCAATTCGCGGATCAGTGCCAGCATCGCCTCCACCCGCTTGCGATCATCAAAGGTGATGATCACCAGCCGTGCCCGCAACAACCCGGCGGCCAGCAGAATATCGCGGCGGCTGGCGTCGCCGAAGGCCACCTGCTCCCCCGCCAGCTTGGCCTCGCTCACCCGCTCGGGGTCGAGGTCTAGGGCCAGAAAGGGGATCTCCTCGATCTTGAGAAAGCGGGCACAGGTCTGCCCCGCCCGGCCAAACCCGGCAATGATGACGTGCTGGTTTTTGCTCAGTCCCGACTGGGCGACTTCGGAGCGGGTCAGCAACGCAGGATCGGTGAGGCTGCGAGCCAGCGAATGGGCCTGGGTCACCAGCCAGGGAGTCATGGCGATGGAGATGATGCCGATGCCGATCAGCAGGGAGACCAGTTGCTGATCCAGCAAGCCGTGGTGCAGTGCCAGTGCCAGCAGCACGAAGCCAAACTCTCCCACCTGACTGAGCATGATGCCGGCGGCCATGCTGTCGCGCTTGCGCTCCCCCATCAGCCGCCCGGCCAGCAGCACCAGCAGGGATTTGCACAGCACCAGCAGCACCACGCAGATCAGTACCTGCCACCATGCCCGCGCCACCAGCTCCCACTCCATGGCCATGCCGATGGTGATAAAGAAGAGCCCCATCAGCACATCGCGAAAGGGCTTGATGTCTACCTCAAGCTGATGACGGTAGTGGGACTCCCCCAGCATCATCCCCGCCAGAAACGCCCCCAGCGCCATCGACAACCCCAGCGAATGGGTCATGTAGGCAGCCAGCAGCGCCACCAGCAGGGCGCTCAGCACGAACAGCTCGTCAGAGCGGGCCCGCGCCACCTCGTGAAACAGCAGCGGCAGCAACCACTTGCCCACCGCCAGCAGAGTGAAGAGGGCAAACAGCCCCTTGAGGGTGGCCCAGGCGATCTCGGCGGCAAGGGCGCTCCCCTGCACTTCCGGCTGGGCGAGGATGGGGATCATCACCAGCAGGGGCACCACCGCCAGATCCTGAAACAGCAGCACGCTCACCCCCAGCTGGGCGCGGCGGGTATGGAGCTGCTTCTGCTCGCCAAGCTGCTTGATCACCACCGCCGTCGAGGAGAGTGCCAACGTTCCCGCCACCACCAGCGACTGGGCCAGACCCAGCCCCCACCACCAGCCGATGGCGAAAAAAAGCAGTGACGTGAGCAGCACCTGCAACATCCCGACCCCCAGCACCAACCGGCGCATCGCCAGTAGTTTCGGCAGGGAGAACTCCAGCCCCAGCGAGAACATCAAAAAGACGATCCCGAGCTCGGCAATGGTCTGCATGATCGACTGGCCGGTGATCACCGCCAGCCCGTGGGGGCCGAGCAAGACGCCGGCAATCAGGTAGGCAAGGATGACCGGCAAGCCGAGGCGCCGGAAAGTTGCCACCAGCAGAACGGCGGCGAACAGCAGGATCAACAGGTCGGTGTACAAATTTTCCTCTCCTTTTATCGACTTAAGCTTAGTCAGCCGATCTGGCGGGCAGGAAAGATATATTGGGCATGCCAATTGCAGGGAGGAGACAGTAGTCAGGTGTTACAGGTGGAAGACCATGGAAAATACGTCGTCACTTAATGGCTTTAGCCATGGCATCGAGCAGTGGGTTCGCCAGATGGAGCGGCTCACGCCGTTGCCCAGCGTTGAACGCAACCAGTTGCTCGAGCAGTTGTTGGGGCAGAGCGATCTCGGCGGTCTGCTGACAACTTTTGCCGATCGTGCGGCAAGAATTGTCAGGATCCACAGTCTCTACCTCGATTGTGGCCAGCCCCATGTGCTGATCCAGCACCCGCCGCTGGCCACCCTCAACCTGCACAACTATCCGTTCGAGCTGCGCGGTCAGCATGGCCAGCTGCTCGGCCAGCTTCACTACGAGCTGGAACATCCGCTGAGCGGCAGCCAGCAACGGGTACTGATGCAATACCATCAGCTGCTCTGCCTGCTGCTGCCCCTCTATCTGCGGCTGGAAAAACTGGATCAGCTGGTCCGGCTCGATCACCTGACCGGCCTTGGCAACCGCTCCTACTTTGACGAGGCCATCGGTCGCGCCATCGAGCAGCACAGCCGCGAGCCACATGGTCTGGTGCTGGTGCTGCTGGATCTCGATCGCTTCAAGCAGATCAATGATACCTGGGGCCATCCGGTGGGGGATCTGGTGCTGAGCCGCTTCGCCCAGCTGCTCAAGGGGTGTATCCGCAGCACGGATCAAGCCTTCCGGCTTGGAGGAGATGAATTTGCCCTGCTGCTGCAACCGGCCGAACCCGAGGCGTGGCGCCCGGTCTGGCTGCGACTGCAGCATATGTTGATGACCAATAAGGAGCTCAGCACCTTCTCGGTCGGATGCAGCCTTGGCGCCGCCAGCTGGCAATCCGGGGTCGATGTGCCGAGCCTCTACGAGGCGGCCGACAGCCACCTCTACGCCCGCAAAAAAGCAGGCAAGGCCAGCCCTAACGAATAATCCCGAACTCTTCTTTGCTCCGGCACATGCGCGCCATGTGACCGGAGCTTCTTTTTTTGGGGCTAATCCTCCCTCACACCGAGATCACCTCATGCAAGATCCTGCTCGGGCAGGATTGGGGCGGCACCGTTTCCCTGCCAGTGACAGACCAGCCCGGCACTCTGTGCCATAAAACCGTCGCAGACAAAGAGCCCCACCACCGCCGCCACCTGCTCGCCATAGTAGAGGATGGGAATGCGTCCCCGTTGCCACGAGGGAACACCATACTCTTGCAGCAGCTTCTTCATCCGCCGACTGCCGCTTCGCCCCACCGGTTTGAGGGGGATCCCGGGCGCTACCTGAAAACGCACCGAGAGCGGCTCGTCCGCTCGGGGGGCACGCAGCAGCCCCTCGCCGTGCTCCGTCATGCGTACCACCAGCTCACCCAGCCCGTCCGGCAGGGTCAGCGGCTCACCCACTGTCAGCGGCAACAGCTGATGGCAGGGTTGCAAGTCCGGGCTCACCAGATAGAGCCGCTGCTGAAAACGGCGGCAGCTCTGGCGCCCCCAGTTGAGCTGGGGATTGGCATCGCCGCGCGCCAGCGCTACCTCCTGCCACAGTCGGGCAAGCTGTTCACGGGATGGCATCTCCCCCCCCTGACGGCGGATCCAGTAGCGCAGCAGGTTGTTGCGCCGGGTGGGTGAAAGGGCGTGCAGCGGGCCGATATGGAGCGCCTCCCCCTCGCCCGCCAGCTGCCAGTCGCTCTCGGCCAGCTCATCCAGCAGCGCCTCCTGCTCGGCGCACAGGGCCATGCTGCGCGCCGCGGTCTGGGCCATGGCGGGCCAGCGCGCCTTGAGCTGGGGGATAAGCGTCTGGCGCAAAAAGTTGCGGTCATAACTCACGTCCAGATTGCTCTCATCCTCCACCCAGCCAAAGGGGAGGCTCGCCGCCGCCTCGGCCAGCTCGGCGCGACTCATATCGAGCAGCGGCCGCAGCAACAGGCCGCCGGCAAAGGGCTGGCTTGGCAGGATCCCCGCCAGCCCGCGCAGACCGGCGCCGCGCTTGAGGGCCAGCAGCAGGGTCTCCAGCTGATCGTCCTGATGGTGGGCGGTGAGCAGCCACTCCCCCTCCCGCATCCGGGCGGTCAGCCGCTGGTAACGGGCGGTGCGCGCCTGCGCCTCCAGACTCTCGCCATTGCCACGGGCCAGAGTCACCCGCTCGACCAGCAGCTCCACCGCCAATTGCTGACACACGGCTTCACAATGAGCGACCCACTCATCGGCATGGGGACTGAGGCCGTGGTGCACGTGCAGGGCGCGAAGTGACAGGCCATGCTCGCGGGCATACTGCGCCGCCAGCACCAGCAGCAGGGTGGAGTCGAGGCCGCCACTGAAGGCCACCAGCAGACCGGTGGAACCTTCCGGCGCTGGCATAGTCAGACAAAAGCGAGAATAAAGATGAGAAATCATAGGCTTCCCCAAAATGGACCGGCCGATCTTAGCAGAGTCGGGCTTATCAAGCTGCAACCCTGCTGCTAGAGTGAGGCTCGCCCGCCCTCTCCACCAGGCTGGCCGCAAGGCGGTCGCACAACCGGTTGGAGCAAGGAAGATGGGCAGGGAAGCAAACAATCCGAATTGGAATCAAACAAGATGAACAATAAGAAAAGCTTACTGGCCGGCCTGATTGGACTGGCCCTGCTGGCTGGCTGCAGTCAGGCACCGCAAGACACCCCCAAACACTCCGGGCTGGCGCTGGCCAATATGGACACCCAGGTCAAACCCGGCGATGACTTCTTCCGCTACGTCAATGGCAAGTGGCTCGCCACCGCCAAGATCCCCGACGATCGCCCCGCCGATGGCGCCTTCTACATGCTGCGGGACAAATCCCTCGCCGATGTGCGGGTGCTGGTCGAGGGGCTGGCCAAGCAGGAGGCCGCCACCGGCACGCCGACCCAGCAGATCCGCGATCTCTACGCCAGCTATCTGGATCAGGCAGGCCGTGACGCCAGGGGGCTCACCCCGCTGGCACCGGCGCTGGCCGATATCGACCGGATCGGTGATCAGGCTGCGCTGGCCCGCGCCTTTGCCCAGTCGGGCCGCATGGGCGGCGGCGCGCCGTTCGGCATCTGGATCGACGCCGATGCCAAGTCCCCCGACCGCTATGCGGTCTACCTCTATCAAGGTGGCCTGGGGCTGCCGGATCGGGACTACTACCTTAAGCAGGATCCCGACAGTCAGGCCCTGCGCCAGAAGTACCAGCAGCATATCGCCGCCATGCTGAGCCGCCTCGGGGAATCTGACCCGAGCGGCAAGGCCAAGCGGATTCTGGCCCTCGAAACCCGGCTCGCCACCATCCAGTGGGACAACGTCGCCCTGCGGGATCGGGAGAAGAACTACAACAAGCGCCCCGCCAGTGAACTGGCACGGCTCGCCCCTCATCTCGACTGGCAGGCTTATCTCAATGCCGCGGGCATTGCTGGCCAGCCGGAGCTCATCATCGGTCAGCCGACCTATCTGAGCGCGCTGGATCAGGTGATGGCCCAGACCCCCATCGCCGACTGGCAGGCCTACCTCAAGTGGCAACTGCTGACCGATTACGCCCCCTATCTCGACAACGAGACCGACCGCGCCAACTTCGCCTTCTACGGCACCACATTGAGCGGCACGCCCAAGCAACGCGCCAGCTGGGAGCGGGCGCTCGGGGTGTTGAACGATCATCTGGGTGAAGCGGTCGGCCAGCTCTATGTGGCCCGCTACTTCCCGCCTGCGGCCAAGGAGCGGATGGAGCAGCTGGTGGAGAACCTGCGCACCGCCTACGGCCAGAGCATCAAGGAGCTCGACTGGATGTCGCCCGAGACCAAGGCGCAGGCCCTCGAGAAGCTGGCCAAGTTCCGCCCCAAGATCGGCTACCCCGACAAGTGGAAGGATTACAGCGCCATCACCATCAAACCGGATGATCTGGTGGGCAACCTGCAACGCTCGCAAGCCTTTGAATACGCAGACAGTCTGGCGCGCCTCGGCAAGCCGGTCGACCGGGACGAGTGGCACATGTCGCCGCAAACAGTGAACGCCTACTACAACCCGAGCAACAACGAGATCGTCTTCCCGGCGGCCATTTTGCAGCCCCCCTTCTTCGACATGACGGCGGATGATGCGGTCAACTACGGCGCCATCGGCGGGGTGATCGGCCACGAGATGGGCCACGGTTTTGATGATCAGGGGGCCAAATCCGACGGTGATGGCATGATGCGCGACTGGTGGACACCGCAGGATCTCAAGGAGTTCCGCTTCCGCACCAGCCGGCTGGTGGCCCAGTACAACCGCTTCGAGCCCATCAACGGTCAGTTCGTCAACGGCCAGTTCACCCTGGGGGAGAACATCGGCGATCTGGGTGGTCTCACCATCGCCCACAAGGCCTATGAGCTGTCACTGGATGGCAAGGAGGCGCCGGTGCTGGATGGCTTCACCGGCGAACAGCGCTTCTTCCTCGGCTGGGCGCAGGTGTGGAAGGGGATGTATCGCCCCGAGCTGATGCAGATGCTGCTGCGCTCCGACCCCCACTCGCCGCCCGAGTACCGGGTCAACGGCGTGGTGCCGAACATTCCCGCCTTCTACGAGGCATTCAACATCCAGCCGGGGGACAAGCTCTATCTGCCGCCCCAGAAGCGGGTGAAGATCTGGTAGCAACATCACGGCGGGCTCCCCGGGAGCCTGCACTCAATAGACAGCAAGAGGTTGCAAGATGAACAGAGCATTGATGATGGCAGGGCTGCTGACCCTGCCGCTGGCGGCACAAGCCGAAGAGGGATTTAGCAAGCAGCTGACCCTCCCCTCCGGGCAGGTGATCCGGGTAGCGCAGGGGGCCGGTGAGCCCGCCTCCATCGGCAGCTATGACGTGCGGCTCTATTCGGGTCAGAACGCCCAATTTCCACTGGATGAGTTTCAGGATGGCAAGGTGATGGCCCGCAACGGCTTTATCCGGGAGCTGAAACTGGTCGATTTGAATGGCGACAAGCAGCCTGAGCTGGTGGTCATCATCGAGAGCGCTGGCAGCGGCAGCTATCAGGATGCCGATGCCTACACCGTCAGCCCGCAAGGGGAGCTGGAAATCTTCAATCAGGTCAAGGAGCTGGAGCCCAAAGAGGATGTGGTCAAGGCGCTCAAAAGCCCGCAAGACTAAGCCCTCTCCCCGAATCTGAAATATAAAAAGCCCTGATGATCAGGGCTTTGTTGTTTCTGCTGTTGACGCAAATAGCCTAGAGGCGGGTCGCCCGGATGGAGACCTGCGGCAGCGCCATCTCGTGCTGGGCCGCCACCAGTTGCAGCTCGTAGGCTCCCGCCAGCCAGGTCCGGGACAGTACGGCATCCACGCTGGCGTTGGTAAGTTCGAACGCAGCTACCGGGGTACAACCGGCCAGCAGATTGGCCAGCATGGTGGCGCTTAGCAGATCCCCCACCCCGATGGGGTGGCGAGCAAAAGGGTAGAGCGGGCGGGATAGATGAAACGCCCCCTCCTCGCACACCAGCAGCATCTCGAAGCGGTCCATGGCAAAGCCGGCCTTGCCCAGATGCTTGACCATCACCAGCTTGACCCCTTGCGCGCGCAGCTGCTGGCACGCTTCGATGGCCTCCGGCACATTGCGGATATCGCGGCCGGTGAGCTGTTCCAGCTCCAGCAGATTGGGGGCCAGCATATCGGCGCAGGCTAGTGCCCGGTTTTTCAGAAAATCGGCGACGCCGGGTGCCACTATGCACCCCTTGTCGGGGTGACCCATCACGGGGTCACAAAAATAGAGGGCGGCCGGATTGAGCGCCTTGAGCCTGGCCACTGCAGCCAGGATCTCCTCCCCCTGTTCGGCCGAGCCGAGGTAGCCACTCAGCAGCGCATCGCACTGGGCCAGCACGCCGATCTCCGCCAGCCCGTTCACCAGCTGACGGATATGGCCGCCGGGCATCACCATCCCCTGCCAGCCTTCGCTGTATTGGGTGTGGTTGGAGAACTGCACCGTGTTCATCGGCCACACCTCGATCCCGAGGCGACGCATGGGAAAAACGGCGGCGCTGTTGCCGGCACAGCCAAAGACTACGTGGGATTGAATGGAGAGCACTCGCTTCATGGTTGGCGACTCACGCAATAAGAACAGGAATTCCGGAGGGAAAAACGGGCCTTGCGGCCCGTTGTTGTCACTTTCGACTGTTGTCACTGTCGATTAACGCAGCACCTTGACGGTGTAGCTGCCATCGGCCTGACGATAGAGGCCGTGGATGTCGGTCTCGAAGCCCGGGTAGTGGGCACCGATCTCGCACAGCATCTCGAGGAACTCGAGCACCGGCAGAGAATCCTGGGTCACCATCTCGCCCGGCAGTACCAACGGAACTCCCGGCGGGTACGGCAGGATCATGTTGGCGCTGATGCGGTCAACCATGTCACGCAACGGCACCTCTTCCAGATTGCCCGCCAGCTCTTGCTGCCATGCAGCATGCGGGGTCATCTTCATCTCCGGCAGCACGTCGAACGCCTTGAACATCAGCTCCGGCAGACGATATTTGCAGGTCAGATCATGGATGCTCTGGGCCAGCTCCTGAATGCGCATCCCTTCGTAGAAGCTCGGGTCTTCACGATAGAGGCTCGGCAGGATGCTCTTGATGGTCAGGTTCAGATCGTAGCCACGCTTGAACTCGGTCAGGGCACGCAGCAACTGCATCGCCTTGGACTGATCGATACCGATGGAGAAGAGGAACAGCATGTTGTAAGGGCCGGTCTTCTCGACCACGATGCCGCGCTCGTCCAGGAACTTGGAGACCAGAGAGGCAGGGATGCCCTTCTCCAGCAGCTTACCATCACGACCCATACCCGGGGTCAGCAGGGTAACCTTGATCGGATCCAGGTACATGTGGTTGTCATCGATGTCCTTGAAGCCGTGCCAGTCATCTTTCGGATCCAGCTTCCAGCACTCGACGGTGTCGATGTTGTCCGGCTGCCATACGTCGAAGAACCAGCCTTCACTCTGATCACGCAGACGCTTGATCTCTTTGCGGAAGGAGATAGCGCGATCGATGGAGTCCTTGATCAGACGCTTGCCGGTGTTGCCACGCATCATGGCAGCGGAGATCTCGGTCGATGCCACGATGCCGTACTGCGGCGAGGTGGAGGTGTGCATCATGAAGGCTTCGTTGAAGGTCTCTTCCTCCACGTCACCCTTGATGTGGATCATCGAGGCCTGGGAGAAGGCCGCCAGCAGCTTGTGGGTGGACTGGGTTTCGTAGAACACCTTGCCCGGCATCGCTTCACCGCTCATGCCGCACTTGCCTTCATAGATCGGGCTGAAGTTGGTGTAAGGCACCCAGGCACTGTCGAAGTGGATGTAAGGGGTATCCAGCGCCTCCTTGATGAAGCCGGTGTTGTAAAGCAGGCCATCATAGGTGGAGTTGGTGACGACGGCGTAACGGGGAGCCTGGGCACCCGGTGTTGCGGCAACCTTGGCAGCGATGGTGTCGCGGCTGAACTCGCTCTGCGGGATACCACCCAGAATGCCGTAGGCGTTGCGGGTCGGACGGAAGTAGATCGGGGTCACGTCGTTCATCATCATCAGATGAGTGAGCGACTTGTGGCAGTTGCGGTCAACCAGCACTGTGCTGCCTGCCGGCGCGGAGAACATGCCGACGATCTTGTTGGCAGTGGAGGTGCCGTTGGTGACGATATAGGAGCGATCGGCGTTGAAGGTACGGGCGATGTACTCTTCGGCTTCCTTGTGCGGACCTGAGTGATCCAGCAGGGAGCCCAGCTCCGGCATGGAGATGGAGACGTCAGCCTTGAACGCGTTCGGGCCATAGAAGTCATAGAAGATGCTGCCGGCCGGGCTCATCTGGAAGGCGGTACCGCCCATGTGACCCGGAGTACAGAAGGTGTATTTACCCTCTTCCACGTACTTGAACAGCGCCTTGGTGAACGGCGGCAGGATGGCGTCCTGATACTCCTGAGTGGCCTGACCCATCTTGAGGGCGATGTCATCGGCCATGCCGAGACGGTACTCGAAGAAGTGGACGTTCAGACGCAGGTCGGTCAGGTGAATGTCCAGAGTGGACTGGTCGTTGGCGAAGGCGAAGATCGGCAGCTTCTCGTTGCGATCGTGGATCTCCTTGCACAGGCCCAGGGAGTATTTGTCCCAGTCGAAGATGGCGCCGCAGACGCGGGGGTTCTTCTCGATCAGCTTCAGCAGGTCGGCCACATCGACCGGATAGACGACCTCGAAACCCTTGCGCTCGAGGGAGGCTTGCAGCTGGCGAATGGGTTCTTCTTTAAAGAAAACGCCCAGGTGGTTGAGGATGGCAATGATATTCATCGTAATGCTCCACACGTAAAGGGGCGCTCTCCATCAGGGATGGTGAGTGAAGAGCGCTCGGAAGATAAAAGGGGGGAATTAGTTGCTGGGTTGTTCGTTGAGCAGGGCGTCGTGCTGACGCAGACCCTGTTTTTTGGCGTAGAACATCAGGATGATGAGCGACACCACGAAGGTAGCGGTGAGGTTGGAACCCTTGGCACCCATCAGGGCTACCAGACAGAAGACACAGGCCACACCGGAGAAGATCATGGCGCCGATGCTGCGGGAGGTCATGCCCTCGAAGCGGATCAGGTTAATGCTGGAGTAGAAGTAGGGCAGCATGGTCAGCAGCACCGCATCTGTGGTCAGCACGTTGAAGAGATCGGCAGCGTGAGCGGACTGGGAAGTAAAGGCGGTCAGGCCAACCATCAGGGCAGTCATCTTGAGGGAGCCCAGGATCAGACCCTTCTTGGCTACGCCGTTCTTGTCCACTTCGCCATAGATTTTCGGGAAGTTGCCGTCGTTGGCGGCACGCTTGCCCGCCTCGCCCACCAGCATCATCCAGGAGCCCAGCGAGGTGAAGCAGGCCAGGGCGGTGAAGGCAGAGACGAATGGTGCAGACCAGCTACCGAAGATGGCGGAAGAGGCCATGGCAAACGGGGCGCCGGAGGCAGCCACTTCACCGGCCGGGAACATGCCGCTGATCACCTGGGTAGAGAGGATGTAGATAACACCCGCGATACCTGTACCCAGCATGGTAGCGAGCGGTACGGTACGCTTGGGGTTCTTCACCATGCCGGAAGAGACGGCGGCAGATTCAACACCCACGAAGGACCAGAGGCAGATCAGCACGGCGCTGATGACCGCATGCAGGTCGCTGCCGCTGGTGGTATTCCAGTTCTGGCTGTAGACGGTGGCATCAAAATGACCCCAACCCATCACCGCTGTACCGACAACCGGCAGCAGGATCAGCACCAGACCCAGAGTACAGAGTCGGCTCACCCAGCTACCGCCAAGCAGGTTGACGAAGGTGAAGATCCAGACGGCAGCGATGGTGGCTGCAGCGGCCGGAATTGGGCTGTTGAGAATGGGGAAGAAGACCGAGAG
The DNA here is from genome assembly GCF_040908215.1 of Aeromonas sp. R5-4. Classification (NCBI taxonomy): domain Bacteria; kingdom Pseudomonadati; phylum Pseudomonadota; class Gammaproteobacteria; order Aeromonadales; family Aeromonadaceae; genus Aeromonas; species Aeromonas sp. R5-4. Next base: position 102,087 of record NZ_JBFODG010000013.1, read on the forward strand.
GTAGGAGACGCCGGTAATGGCGATGGCCAGGTTACCGATCCAGTTGGCGTGGTAATAAAGCACACCGGTCTGGAAACCGAACACCGGAGAGATCTCGCCAGCGTAAGCAATGGGGCCACCCTCTTGCGGGTTCTTGGTAGCCAGGCGGGCGAAGACGAAGGCGAGGCCCATGGCGCCTACCAGACAGATTGCCCAGCTAAAGACAGAGATGGAGCCGATGGTGGCCAGTGCCGAAGGCAGCAGCGCGATGCCACTCCCCATCATGTTGCCGGCCACCACACCTGTACAGGCGATAAGGCCAATCTTCTTGCTCGTATCTAGGGACATAAGATCTCCGGTTCTATAAAAGGTCGGGTCGTCACATACACATTTGGCGGAACGCCCCGCCAAAGAATGGGCACAGACTAGGCCTCTCATCCCCGGAAAACATAAAGACCAGCTAACGGATAAAAATATGAGGCAACTTTTTTCGCCGCCTCGTCACTTTTGATAAAAACCATTTAAAAACAGTACATTGACATCACATCACACAGCCGTCTTGATAAAACCTTGAGATCCTTCCGTCCCATTTTTGCCCCTTGATAACCCCCTTATCTCGCCGTCTTGATATTTTTGGCCAGATAAACCCGGGATAAAGCAGCTCCCATTGCGCCACCCTGCCCTTGCGGCTATTTGGAAGCCCTTCGGATCATCACCCTGAGTGGCCGCTCACCTCCTGCTTGACCCTCCGCTCGGCTCATCACAATCCAAACTCAGAGGTAAAGCGCAACGGCGATAACCGGTCAGCAATGAGAAATGGGTCGAGACAGACAGCTTATCCCGCCGCCAACCATGAGCAGATGTCACAAGCTGCGCGTGGCGTAAAGCCGGGCAAACTCGAGTGCAGCGAATGCCGCGGGCAAGACAAAGGCAGATGTAGATAGTGGGGAACTGCGGGGGGATAAATCGGGCCACACCAGAGCAACTATCCCCGGTGGCAAAGAAGCAGGATTGAAACAAGCAGAAACCGCACAGGCCGCCCGAAGGCAGCCTGTGGATGAGGTCGGCAACCGCACCGACCGGGGGAAAACCAACACTGCGATGTTAGAAGAGCTTCACCTTGCTCTGACCCAGCGCATTGAACAGGGCCGGAGTGAGGCTCTCCATATTGCTGTAGAAACCGAGCTGCTGGCAGAGCAGATAGGTCTGCTCGGTCGCCTCCATCAGGAAGGCCTGACTGTAGGCATCACCCGCCGCCTCGGGGCGACCATCCAGCTCCGCCAGCTTACCCTGCAGTATGTAATAGAGCACCGAGCGGCCGCGTTTTGCCGCCTGCTCCAGCAGATAGTTCGCCTGCTGCTGCTCGCTGTTGAGCACCGCCTGCAGCGCCAGCGCCTCCCACACCCGGGATGGCAGGGCACCGCCATTTTGCACCACGCGGGCGAGATGGGTTCCCACCTCCTGCAGCCGCTCGCTCTCGGATTGCCCCGCCAGGGTGGCCAGCACCTCACCGGCCAGATAGCGCTCTGCCAGCAGCAGCGGTTGATCTGGCTGGAGCGCCAGCGCCTCTTCGAGCAACTCGATACCGCGCTTGAGGGCGACCGGATCCCGGCTGTTGGTGTAGTAGTGAGCCTCCATCATCGCCATCAGGGAGGCATCATCGGTCGGCCACCCCATCCCCGGCTCGGCATCCGGCTGGTCGAGGGCACGCAGCAGATCCTGACTGCTCTCCTGCAGCACGCCATGCACGTTATGGCGGCTGAGCTGGTACTGGTGGCTGAACAGCACCCGGTTGGTGTTGATATTGCGGTACTCCAGATCGAGGTAGGTGCCACGCGGCTGGCGCGATACCCGCACGCTCAGCTCCTTGCCAGGCATAATGCCTCCCATCAGAGTGGTGGCACCATATTGCACCCGCAGTGGCGTCGCCGCCGCCACCTCGGCCATCAGGGCGCGAGTGATGCCGTCGGCAAGGCGGACGTTCTCGTTGTTGTCATCCATGCCGGAGTGGAAACGGAACACCAGCAGGTTGGGATCCAGCATGGAGTGCACCTGCGGCGCCGTGTGCTGGTAACTGAGCAGGCTGACGATGGCAACCAGAATGACGGCCACGAAGATATCGAAACTCACCATCTTCCAGCGGCTGCGGGCATCCTTGGCATGGTTGGAGATGGCGCGGGTCAGGGGCCCGGCGGGAAAAGGTGCCACATTGGAGAGTGGCTCATCCTCAGCAGGCGGACTGAGGTCGGAGAGGGTCGGATTAAGCTGGGAATTGGCAGAGGAGACCGCATGCTCCTCGGCAGCAACCAGCTCCTGCTGCGGCCGTACCGGCGCTACCAGCTTGTAACCACGCTTGGGCACGGTAACGATATAGTCGGTCGCGTCGGTGCGACCATCTTTGAGGATCTTGCGCAGTTCGAAGATGGACTGGGTCACGACCTGATCGGTCACCTCGGCGCCGTCCCACACCTCGTTGATCAGGGCGTCGCGGCCAAACACGGTGCCGGCATTGCGGGCCAGAAACCGCAACAGGTTGACCAGCCGGGGTTCGAGGTAGACCTCGCGGTCGGGACGGCAGAGCGTGTTGTCGTCAACGCTCAGGGTCCAGTCATGGATCTCAAAAACCGATTCGCTCATGATTCACTCGCTGCAGATGGTGACAATGCACGATGAGAGAGACGCAAAACCCGGGCTGACTGAACGGAACAAGGCGCTATCACCACAGGTGACAGATAAAAAGAGAACCGAAGCAATCACATCTCTGAGAGTCAGTCTGGCCAGGCCATCCTGTTTACGTCTGAAGGGCATCCTTGCGGGCATTCCGACCACCGGGATCGGAAGGGATCACTTTAAGCAAAACGGGAGCTGGATCCCACTTTTTTTGGCTATAAATCGCCGTTGAGTTGATCCGACACCGCACTTTTCGGCAAATAGCGTGCCAACTAGTATTCATATGAACATCCCATATGTCGTAATCAAAAAGCCCTGAACATCAGGGCTTTCTCATTTCTTCGACCATCGGGGAGACGTTACTTCGCCAGCGGGAGCGCATCCTGCTGACGACTGCGGCGCAGATGACGCCGCCACAACGAGAAGCCGCCGTAGCCAAGACTCAGCACCACCGCATAGAGCACCTGAGTGGCGAGCGCTAACAGCACCAGAGCGCAGAGCAGCACGCTTATCCCCGCCAGCCCCTTGCCCACCCCGCCGAGCAGGCGCCAGCCCGCCGCCATGCAGAGCAGGTAGACCAGCACGAAATTGCCGTTGGCGTAGCGGATCAGCTCATCGAGCGGCAGTCGCAGCCAGATGATCAGGGTGATGCAGAGCAAGCAGATGGCGAGCACCAGACCGAGCGCCCGCAGCGGCGCGCCGCGCGCGGTGAGCACGGCCAGCGAAGGGGGCAACTTGCCTTCCCGCGCCATGCTCCAGATCAGCCGGGCAAAGCCCTGAATGTAGATGTTGATGCTGGCAAAGCAGGAGAGGTAGCCGAGCACCGCCACCAGCCACTTGGCGGTGGGGCCGAACAGCAGCGCCAGCAGGGAGGGGATGGCGGTTGCGTTTTTCGCCTCATCGCCGTAGAGGCCATATTTGAGCACCACCAGCGAGTGTACCCAGTAGATGAGCCCCGCCAGCAGCACACCGCCGAGCAGGGCGATGGGGTAGTCCCGCTCCGGCCGCTTGAACTCCTCCCCCATATGGGCAAAGGCTTCCAGCCCGACAAAACACCAGAACATCACCGCCAGCGCGGTAGCCATAGGGGGCCACTCATCCGCGCTCGGCAGCGGCCGGGCCGCATCGCGCCAGCTCACCTCCCCCTTGAACCAGATAAGCAGGGTGAGCCCCAGAATGGCGAGCGCAATCAGCAGTTGCAGGTTGCCGGAAGATCGCGCCCCGCGCAGCCCCAGCAGAAAGACCCCGAGCAGGGTGAGCAGCTGGATGGCCCAGAGGGTCCACTCCCCCATCTCGAACAGGGCATGCCAGAAGCCGGCGGCAATCATCAGGGCGGCAGGCAGCCCCACCGGCAGCACAGCCAGAAACAGGAAGGCGGAGAAGCGCTCGGCGCCGTTGCCAAAGGCGAGGCCAATCAGGTGCGGCGCGCCGCCCGCATGGGGATAGAGACGGCCGAGGCGAGCGAAGGTAAAGGCGATGGGCAGCACCAGCGCTATCAGCAGCAACCAGGCCCAGAGCGAGGCCTCACCCGCCAGCGAGGCGGCAGTCGCAGGTACCACGAAGATCCCGGTGCCGAGCAGCGAGGTGGCGAGCAGCCCCATCCCCTGCCAGAGCCCGAGATCCTTTTTCAACCCAGACATATCCTTTTGTCCTGACTAAAAAAACATCCCGCCATGTTAGGCCTCCCCCGCCCCTTTGTTAAGTACGATGGTTAAGCGCGGTGGCGAGAATATGCAGCCTTTTAGTCAGGCTCGGGCTCAGCTTGCAGGGATTCGGCCAGAAAATCCCCCAGCAGGGTGATCTTGAGCACCTGCCGCCGCGCCGCCGGATAGATGAAGTAGAGGGTCTTGGCCGGGCTCTGATAGCGACCAAGCAGCGGCAGCAGACGCCCCGCAGCGATATGCTCACGCACCTGTTCGGCTGGCTGCAAGGTGATGCCAGCCCCCGAGAGCGCAGCTGTCAACAAGGCTGGCCAGTGATTGATGCGCAGGCGCGAGGCGACCCGCACCTCCTCGCTCTGGCCATCCTCACCGACAAACTGCCAGCGCTCATGCTCGCCCCAGTTGCCGTGCAGACACTGGTGGCGAACGAGATCGGCCGGATGACGGGGCACGCCGTGGCGATTGAGGTAGTCGGGGGAAGCGCAGAGGCGGTAGTGCTGGGTCAGCAGCGGACGGGCAATGAGTGCCTCATCCTGCGGGCGCAGGGTACGGATGGCGGCATCGAACCCCTCCTCCACCAGATCGACCCAGCGCGGGGTGAGCTGCAGATCCAGATCCAGCTTGGGGTAGCGGTCAAGAAAAACGGGCAGCAGCGGCATCAGCCGGTGGTGGCCAAAGCTGAGGGGAGCGGCGATGCGCAGCCGTCCGGCCGGCTCGGCCAGCAGATTCTGGGTGAGCGACTCGGTCAGTGCCAGCTCCTCCAGTACCCGCTGGCAGCGAACCAAAAACAGCTGGCCCAGTTCGGTGAGAGTCTGCTGGCGGGTGGTCTTGTGAAACAGCTTGCCCCCCAGCCACTGCTCCAGCCCCAGCACATGCTTGCCCACCATCTGGGCGCTGATCCCCTCTTCGCTCGCCACCGCGCTGTAGGAGCCGAGATCCACCACCCGGGTGAAGATACGCATGCTGGTCAATCGGTCCACAACCGCTCCTTTGTTCGTTCCTGAGTAACACGACCCGCTACCGAGCCCCGATTCACAACCAAAAGTTTAGTAAGAAATGGATTTTAGCCAATTTATTTAACTTTTGGTTACCAATACAGTGATGCCGTCCCTTCCCCACAGGATAAATTCCCATGAAAAGTACCTATCTGGCCGCATTACTGGTCGGTCTGCTGGCTACCGGTGTCAGTCAGGCTGCCGAGAGCAGCTTTATCAGCAACCACGATCATGCCCCTGCCTCAGCAACTCAGGCCCAGCCCGATATCTTTCGGGTCAGCCTGCTCGGCACCGGCACTCCGGTGCCCCAGATCAGCCGGGGCGGCTACAGCACTCTGGTCGAGGCGGGTAACCAGAAGCTGGTGTTCGATTTTGGCCGCAACTCCGCCACTCGCCTGTGGCAGCTGCATATCCCCATCGGCCGGGTCAACGCCTTCTTCCTCACTCACTTTCACTCCGACCACACCAACGGGCTGGCGGATCTCTGGCTGACCGGCTGGCTGCAACCAGCCTATGGCCAGCGCCACGCGCCGATGGAACTCTACGGCCCCAAAGGCACCACAGCTCTCGCCCGTGGCTTGCAGCAGGCCTACGCCACCGACATCGCCACCCGGGTCAAGGATGAGGGAACGCCGCTGGATGGGGTGGAGATCAACAGCCACGAGGTCACCGCCGGGGTGGTCTACAACCATGACGGGGTCAAGGTAACCGCCTTTGACAACGACCACGGGGTCAACATCAAGCCGTCATTCGGCTATCGCATCGACTACCACGGCCACAGCGTGGTGCTCTCCGGCGATACCCGCTACAGCCCCGAAGTGGTGAAGCAGGCCAAAGGGGCCGACCTGCTGGTGCACTGCGTCTCCATGACCTCTGCCGAGCAGATGAAGGCCAACCTCGGCTACAAGGCGATCGCCGGTCACCTCGCCTCCCCCGAGCAGGCGGCCCGGGTAATGAACGAAGCCAAACCGGCGCTGACCGTGTTCAGCCATATCGGCCTCAACGGCAAGATCAGGGTGAAGGATCTGGCGCAGGATCTGCGCGCCCGCTACTCGGGCCCCTTTGTCATCGGCAACGACCTGATGCAGATTGATCTGCCTACCACGGCCTCCGGCAAGGGCTATGCCCTCTGGCAGTCGGAGAATATCGACAACAAATAGAGGCACGGATGCCGGTCAGCCATGGTCGGCATCCGCAATCGACACCGGGGGCTATCTTTAAGGGGTGTTTGACCACAAGGAGTTATCTCTATGAGCCTGAAATGGAAGCACCTCGCCCTGGCCACTCTTCCCTTGTTCGGCATGACGGCCGCGCAGGCGGCGGTGTTGACCAGCCTTGAATGGCCCCCTTACACCAGCGCCAGCCTGCCTGAACAGGGCAAGAGCAGTCAGGTGGTGACCGCAGCCTTTGCCCTGGCTGGCGACCCGCTGACCATCAAGTTCTATCCCTGGCAACGGGCCGTGGACGAGGCGACCAACAACCCCGAGGTACTGGGTTATTTCCCCGAGTATCTCGACCCCAAAAGTAGCTGCCTCTTCTCCGACCCCATAGGTAACGGCCCTCTCGGCTTTGCCCAGCGAGCCGATCAGCCGGTCACCTGGCAGAGCCTTGATGACCTCAAGGGCAAGAAAATTGGTGTCGTCACCGGCTATGTGAATACCACCGAGTTCGACGAAAAAGTGGCCAGCAAGGCACTCTCGGCTGACGCCACCAGCTCGGACAGCCAGAACCTGCTCAAGCTCGGCAATGGTCGGCTCGATCTGGCGGTTATCGACCAGAATGTGATGACCTATCTGCTGGAGAGCGATCCCCAACTCAAGGACGTTGCTGCCAACCTCGGCTTCAACGGCAAGATCCTCGAGGACAAGTCCCTCCACGTCTGCTTTACCAACTCCGCTAAGGGGAAAGAGGCGCGGGACAAATTCAACAAGGCGCTGGCCAGTGACGAGGTGAAGAAGCTGATGAAGTAGCGATACCGCATCCGCTCGCCGCCCCAAACAGCCATAAAAAAAGCCGCCTCTTGCGAGGCGGCTTCTTCATTCAACTTGGTAACCGGAGTTATCAGGCAATCAGCTTGTAGATGATACCGGACATGGCGATCAGGCCGATGATGGTCACGAAGCCGTTGCTGATGTTGCCAGCGTATTTGCGCATGGCCGGAACCTTGGTGATGGCGTACATCGGCATCAGGAACAGCAGCATTGCGATGATCGGGCCGCCCAGGTCTTCAATCATGCCGAGGATGCTCGGGTTGATGGTAGCGATGGCCCAGGTGGTCAGGATCATGAACACGGCAGTGACTTTGTTCAGTTGCTTGGTGTCAACGTTCTTGCCCTTCTCGCGCAGCGCCTTGGCCATCAGGCCGTTCATGCCTTCTTGCGCACCCAGGTAGTGACCCAGGAAGGATTTGCTGATGGCAACCATGGCAATCAGCGGAGCCACAGTACCGATAACCGGGTTATCGAAGTGGTTGGCCAGGTAGGACAGGATGGAGATGTTCTGTTCTTTGGCAGCAGCCAGGTCAGCCGGGGAGAGGCTCAGTACGCAGCTGAATACGAAGAACATAACGGTCATCACCATCATGACGTGGGCGCCCAGCAGGATGTTGCTGCACTTCTTCTCGGCACCTTCACCGTAACGACCTTTGTTGTCCACCGCGAAGGAGGAGATGATCGGGGAGTGGTTGAAGGAGAACACCATTACCGGGATAGCCAGCCACAGGGTCTTGATGAAGTCACCGTTAAAGGCGTCGGACAGGGCCGGGGCTTCAGTGATGATGGCACCGTTCCAGTGCGGGATCAGGTAGAACGCCAGACCCATCAGGGTGAGCACGAACGGGAATACCAGCACGCTCATCGCTTTGACGATAACCTGGCCGCCCAGACGAACAACCGCCATCAGACCGAGGATCAGGGCCAGTGACAGAACGGCACGGGGAGGTGCAGACATGCCCAGCTGGTGAACAATCACGCTCTCGACGGTGTTGGTGATGGCGACTGAATACATCAGCACGATCGGGTAGATGGCAAAGAAGTAGAGCAGGGTGATGAATTTGCCTGCGGTCTTGCCGAAGTGCTCTTCTACTACTTCAGTGATGTCGCCATCACGGGTAGAGCCGGACAGCACGAAGCGGGTCAGACCACGGTGAGCAAAGAAAGTCAGCGGCAGCGCCAGGATCAACATGGCAACCAGCGGCCACAGGCCACCTACACCGGCGTTGATTGGCAGGAAGAGCACACCGGCACCGATCGCGGTACCGTACAGACCCAGCATCCAGACCACATCGGCCTTGTTGACGCCGCGGGAGGTGTTGCTGGCTAAACGACCATCAGCTGCAATATTCATGTCAGACATACGTTGTTCCTGTCATCTAGGAAAATGGGATTCTTGTTTGGTCGGGCCTTGGCCCGGTTCCATCTCCCTGGAACGCCTGCTGTCCGTCCTTGATATTAACCTCTCGCCCCCCGGCAACCTGGCCATCACTCCTTGTGACAACAGGATTGCAACAAACAACAGTGCGAGATTTTGACCCTGAGGGTCGGCGCCCGTCTCACTTAACAACCGATTAACGTGCGCCACTCTTGATGGGCTGACTTTAATTAAATGCCCTTATTAATCACAGCGTTTTTTTGAATTAATCAACCAAAGTTTGATTTTGGTCGCCTTTCGGACGACCAAGATCACACTCAAAGCGCCTTATTGTGAGTTTTTTTTAACAATTAAACTTAGTTTCACTGGAATCAATGGCCTGCGAGCAGCTACATATTTGCAACAAGCCACCCGTTTAGCGCGGATTGTGTGCAGCACGGCCTTGGCGTACCCTTGTGACTCACGCCTTTTTGTTGATTCATGATGACCATTACCCGTACCGATCTCGCCGAACTGGCGGTGTTTGCCGCCGTCGCCCGTCACCGCAGTTTCAGCAAGGCCGCCCTCGAACTCGGGGTCTCCGCCTCCGCCCTCAGCCACAGCCTGAAAGGGTTGGAAGCCCGTCTGGGGGTGCGGCTGCTCAACCGCAGCACCCGCGCCGTGGTGCCGACCGAAGCGGGCCAGCGGCTGCTCAAGCAGCTGCTCCCCACCCTCAATACCCTGGAAGAGGCGCTTTGCGAGCTAGCCCGCAACAGCGATGAACCGGTAGGGCGACTCAAGCTCTGCGCCCCCCGCGGCGCCATCGACAGCCTGCTGGCACCTGTGCTGATCGACTATCTGGCCCGTTATCCGCGGATGCAGGTGGAGGTAGTGGAGCAGGAGCTGATGCCCCGGCTGATTGAAGATGGTTACGATGCCGCACTCTTTTATGGGGATCTGCTGCCCAAGGAGATGATCGGCATCCCCCTCGGCCCGCCCCAGCGCTATCTGGTGGTGGGCTCCCCGGCCTATCTGGCGGAGCACGGCGCGCCCGAGCACCCGAGCGAGCTGAGCCGCCACGCCTGCATCGGCTATCGCCTCACCCCGCACCACCACTATCGCTGGGCCTTTGCCGCCGACGGCACCATGCTGGAGATTGAAGTGACCGGGCCGCTCACCACCAGCACCCCGGCCCTCTATCTGGGCGCCGCCGAGGCGGGGCTAGGGCTCGCCTACTGTCTGGAAGAGGAGGTAAGCCAGAAGGTCGCGGAGGGGAAACTGCTCACCGTGCTGGAGCCCTGGTGCCCCACCTTTGCCGGCTTCTATCTCTTCTATCCCAGTCGGCATCAGCTGGGCAGCGGCCTGCGCATCCTGATCGACATGCTCAAGGCTCACTATCAAAACCCCGGATTAGTGAGCAATACTCAGCAATTCATCAAGTGAAACCCTGATTATCACCAAATAAGTATTAATCTAGACTAGCTGTTCGATAATCGAACTCCCCGAGAGAACAGATATGTCTGCCTATTTAACACTGCGGCAACGGGCCATGACCCGTCGCTTCTGGGCTTACGCCCTCCCCTCCATTCTTGCCATGCTGGTCTCGGGGGCCTACTACCTCATCGACGGCATCTTCGTCGGCCACTATGTCGGTGCCGCTGGCCTCGCCGGGATCAACCTGGTCTATCCGGTCATCATGGTGCTGATCGGTCTGGCCGCCATGATCAGCATGGGGGCGGCCACCGCCATCTCCTTCCAGCAAGGGGCGAAAAACGACACGCTGGCCCGTCAGGCGCTGGTCAACGCCCTCTGGCTGCTGGCCGGACTCGGGGGCGTTGCGCCGGTGCTGCTCTATTACACCCACACCGATATCCTGATGGGGCTGGGGATTGAACAGGGCACCGAGACCTGGAAACAGGCGAGCGACTACCTCACCTGGATTGGCGGCGGTACCCTGCTGCTGGCCAGCAATCTGGCGGTGCCCTATCTGCTGCGCAACGATGGTCGCCCGAAACTGGCCATGGTGCTGGTGAGCAGCGGCGCCGTGCTCAACATCATCCTCAACTACATCATGGTGGGTCGGCTGGGGCTGGGACTGATCGGGACTGCGCAAGCCACCCTGATGGCAGAGGGTGCGGTGAGCCTGATCGGTCTTGGCTACTTCTTTACCCCCTGGGCGCGGCTGCGCCTCAGCTGGCGGGATCTGGTGCCCAACCTCCCCGCCATGCCGCACCTGCTCTTTACCGGCCTGCCGAGCCTGATTGCCCAGTTCAACCTCGGGCTGCTCTTGATGCTGCACAACAGCCAGCTGATGGTGTATGGCAATGTGAAGGATCTGGCGGGCTTTACCGTGGCCGGTTACACCGAGGCGGTCTTTATCGTCATTCTGCAGGGGCTGGCGTTCGGCATTCAGCCGCTCATCAGCAAGGCGGCGGGGGCCAAGCGCCATCGCAACCTCAAGTACCTGATGGAGATGGGGCTCAAGTTCACCTTTATCTACGGCATGCTGGTGTGGCTCACCATCCAGCTGCTGCCGGGGCAGGTCGCCATGCTCTATACCGGCGATCAGGATCCCGAACTGCTGGCCGCCGCCATCAGCAGCCTGACCCTCAACCTCGGCGCCATTCCGCTGGAGGGGATCATCATGTTCGGCATCGTGCTGCTGCAATCCATGGCACGTACCCGTCAGGCGCTGGTCATCTCCATCGCCAAAACCGTATTGCTGCTGCCGCTCATCTTCCTGCTGCCGCAACTGTGGGGCCGTGATGGGGTGCTGATGGCCCAGCCCGCCACCGTGCTGCTGCTCACCCTGCCGCTCTGCTGGCTGCTGTGGCGCGAGTGGCTGCGCCTGAAGATGGCCTGCGCGCCAAAAAACAAGCGTCGCCCGCAACCGGCCCGCGCACGCGCCGCCGTCCAGCTGGCCCGTTAAGGCCACCCATCCCGCAAAACAATAAAAAACCGGCATCCATTGATGCCGGTTTTTGCTATATGGGCGGGTCTGCCTGCTCTTACACGAGGATTCAGGCCAGACTGCTGCCCACACTTATGCCAATACTTCTGGCCTGAGCTGGGCCATCAGCCCCGGGTTGTCGGAGTAATCCACCGGGATCGCCACCACCGCAGGCCCCTCCACCGCCAGTGCGGCCCGCAGGGTGGCACGCAGCTCGTCGGCAGAGCGCACCGCAAACCCGGCCGCCCCGAACGATTCGGCATAGCGTTTGAAGTCGATGGGACCAAAAGAGACGCCAGAGGTGCGGCAATACTTCTGCTGCTCCTGCATCGCCACCATGTTGTAGCCGTTATCGACCCAGATGATGTGAACGATATTGCTCTTGAGCCGCACCGCCGTCTCCAGCTCCATACTCGACTGCATAAAGCTGCCATCCCCCGATACAGAGATCACCTTCTCCCCCGGCCGCACCAGCGCCGCACCGATGGCCCACGGCAGGGCGACCCCCATGGTCTGCTGACCGTTGGAGATCAGCACCTGACGGGCGCGGAAGCTGTAGAGGTAGCGGGCAATCCAGATATGGAAGCTGCCCATGTCGACGCAGAGGGTCATGTCGTCGCGCACCAGATCCTGCAGCTCGCGCACGATACGCAAGGGGTGAACCGGATTGCCGTGCAGATCGTCGGCCCGCATTGCCAGTCGCAACCGCTGCTGGCGTACCCCTTGCAGCAGCCGATCCACCTCGGGGGGGCGGATTTTCGGATTGCCCATGATGCGGGTCAGCTGCAACAGGTTGGCGCGGATCGACCCCACCAGCTCGGCGGTCGGGCAGTAGCTGCTGTCGATATCGGCAGGCAGCACGTCGATATGGAGGATGCGCCGCTCCCGGTCGCCATTCCATAGCACGGGGTCGTACTCGATGGGGCTGTAGCCGATGCAGATCACCAGATCGGCCCCCGCCAGCAGCTGATCCCCCGGCTGGTTGTTAAACAGCCCCACCCGTCCGGCAAAGTCATCGAAGTGGCAGCTGTCCACCACCCCGGCAGCCTGATAGGTACCGGTCACCGGCAGCCGCGCCTTGTCGAGGAAGGCGCGCACTGCCTCGGCATTTTCCGGCCGGCTCGCCATCAGGCCGAGCAGCACCACCGGATTCTGGGCTTTGCGCAGCAGGGTCAATGCCTGCTCCATATTCTGCTCATCGGCGCAGCCCGGCTCCGGCACCTCGCGGGGCACCAGCACATTGCCCTGCACCGGCTTGTTGATGATGTCCATCGGCAGGCTGACAAACGCCGCCCCCGGCCGTCCCAGCTCGGCGGCGCGAAAAGCGTTGGCCATCACTTCCGAGATCGCCGCCCCGCTGTTGACCTGAGCGCTGAACTTGGTGACCGGACGGCAAAGGTTGACCGTATCCATGCTCTGATGAGTGAGCTTGAGGCCGTCGGCACGGCGCACCGCACCGCCCAGCGCCACCATGGGGTCCCCTTCCGAGGTGGCGGTCGCCAGCCCGGTAATGAGGTTGGAGCAGCCGGGGCCCGAGGTGACCAGCGCCACCCCCGCCTTGCCGGTCAGGCGCCCCACCGCGGCCGCCATAAAGGCGGCGTTCGCCTCGTGGCGCACCACTATGGTCTCGATGGGGGAATCCTCCAGCGCATCGAACACCCGGTCAATCTTGGCGCCGGGAATGCCAAACACCTGCTTGACCCCCTGCGCCTCCAGATGACGAACCACCAGCTCGGCACCGCACTTCCACTGTCTGTTTTCCATGTTATTGCTCCTTGTCTATTAGCCTTCGGCGGCTTGAATGGCGCGATCGAGATCGGCGGGGTTGAGGTCGGCCTGCCGGAAAGCGGGATCCGATGGCAGGGCCAGATTGAGGTGACGCACCACAGAAAGTCGCAGGGTGCCGTGGGCCATGGTGTAGTCGAGCAGATGGCCGCCCCCCTTGCGATCGGCGGTGATCATGTGTTCGTGAAAGCCCGCCACATTGACCCCCTGCACGAACGGCGGGCAGCGAAAGCCCACCAGAGTCCCCGCTACCGCGGCAAAGCGGAACAGCGGCTGCTGCTCGATGGCCTCCAGCATGGGGCGATAGGGGGGCTCCTGACGCGGCACGGTACGAACCTTGGCCATTTCAAACTGGCCATCGAGGCGCAGGGCGACGAAGACGTTGTCGGAGCCCACCAGCCGATCCACCCACTGGTGGATCTCGTCACGGCTCAGGGGGTGATCGAAACGACGCTCCAGACAGGGGCGAAAATGGGTCATCACCGCAAAGGGGGTCTTCTGATCGGCGCGGGCGGGCCGGGCCGAGCCATCGGAGCGCAACTGGTGGATCTGCCGCTCGAAGGCGATCAGCTCACCATCGAGGTGATTGAAGGTGCCGAGGCCAAAGTCGCCGTGGCGCAGCAGCTCGCTCATGGTGGTCTCCCCTTCGTAGACCCCCGCCAGCAGGGCGCTCATCAGGGAACTCTGGTAGATCTCGCCACCGTCATGCTGCCTGCGCCAGCGAGAAAACTGCTGGCTCACTTCGAGGGCACAGCTGCACCCGGCACTGTCAGATGTTGCAATATGTTCCATTCGGGTTTCACCTCCACCGTGAATCCTGTTAGCGTTCGGATCCAATGGTGACTTGGTTCACATTTCAACACCAATACGCTGATCCCATGACTTTGAGACTCAATCGATATGGAACTTCGTACGCTCCGCTACTTCATGGCCGTTGTTGAAAAGCAGAATTTCACCCGCGCAGCCGAATCACTCAACATGGCCCAGCCGCCGCTGAGCCAGCAGATCCGCAAGCTGGAAGAGACCCTGGGCACCCCGCTGCTGCGCCGTTTGACCCGCAGTGTCGAGCTGACCGAGGCGGGCGAGAGCCTCTATCGGGATGCGGCGCAGATCCTGGCGCTGGCCGATGCGGCAAAACTGAAGGTAAAGCGGATTGCCCGGGGCGAGCAGGGGGCGCTGAGGATCGGCTTCGCCGGTTCCACCGTGCTCCACCCCGCAGTGCTGACCCTGTTGCACGACTATCGGGAGCGCTACCCCGAGGTGGCCCTCAGCCCGCAGGAGGGCACCATGCCGGCACTGGTGGAGGCGCTACGCAACGATCGGCTGGACGCCGCCATCTTGCGGCTGCCCTGCCGGGGTAGCGAGGGCTTTGCCCATCACCTTATCGAGCAGGAGCCGCTGCTGATCGCCCTGCCCACCAGCCACCCCAAAGCCAAGCCTGGCCCCTTGCCACTGGCCAGCCTGAAGGACGAGAGTTTTATTCTGTTTCCCCACGCCATCGGGCCCGGGCTCTATGACGGCATCGTAGGTCTCTGCCGGGAGGCGGGCTTCGAGCCGATACTGGGGCCCGAATGCCCGCAGGTGATCTCCACCGTCGGCATGGTGCAGGCGGGCTTTGGCGTGACTCTGGTGCCCAGCTCGGTGGCGGCGCTGCGCCCTCTCGGGGTCAGTTATCACCCCATTGAGGGCAACGGCATGATGACCAGTATCAGTCTGGCGACACGGCCGCATCCAGGTAGTGCCGTGCTGCGGCACTTTATCGCCCAGATCCGTGCCGCCCAGATACGACAAGGCCTCCCGAAGGAGGCCCTGTTGAACAAGCTTGAACCGGTTTGATGGCCAGCTTGCCTGATGCGACGGCTTATTTGACAGTCACGCGGGCAAACTTGCGCTTGCCGACCTGATAGACAGCGGTACCGGCACCGATGAGTGCCTTGCCATCTTCCAGCTTCTCGCCATCCACCTTGACCGCGCCCTGCTTGATCATCCGCAGCGCTTCGGAGGTGGTGGCCACCAGATCGGCCTCTTTCAGCAGATTGGCAATGGCCAGCCCTTCGCCTTCCAGTGCCAGTTCGATTTCCGGCATCTCGTCCGGGATGGCGTTCTTGGAGAAGCGCTGGGTGAAATCTTCGTGGGCCGCTTCAGCCGCCGCTTCGTCGTGATAACGGGCGATGATCTCTTTGGCCAGCCAGATCTTCACGTCGCGCGGGTTGAGAGTACCGGCAGCGATGCCTGCCTTGAACTCTTCGATTTCGGCCAGCGGACGGAAGGAGAGCAGCTCGTAGTAGTTCCACATCAGATCGTCGGTGATGGACATGATCTTGCCGAACATCTCGCCCGGAGCGTCGTGAACGCCGATGTAGTTGCCTGCGGACTTGGACATCTTCTTGACGCCATCCAGACCCACCAACAGCGGCATCATCAGCACGCACTGGGTCGCCATGCCGGCATCTTTTTGCAGCTCGCGGCCCATCAGCAGGTTGAACTTCTGGTCGGTACCGCCGAGCTCAACGTCCGCCTTCAGCGCGACCGAGTCATAGCCTTGCAGCAGCGGATAGAGGAATTCGTGAATCGCGATGGATTGGCCGCCGGTGTAGCGCTTTTTGAAGTCGTCGCGCTCCATCATGCGGGCCACGGTCTGCTTGGCCGCCAGCTTGATCATGCCGGTCGCACCCAGCTCGCTCAGCCAGGTCGAGTTGTACTCGATGCGGGTCTTGGCCGGGTCGAGGATCTTGAACGCCTGCTCCGCATAGGTGAGGGCGTTGTGCTTGATGGCCTCTTCGGAGAGCGGCGGACGGGTGGCGTTCTTGCCGGAGGGATCACCCACCATGGCAGTGAAGTCACCGATCAGCAGGATCACTTCATGGCCCAGATCCTGGAAGGTCTTCAGCTTGTTGAGGATCACGGTATGACCCAGGTGAATGTCGGGGGCGGTCGGGTCCATGCCCAACTTGATGCGCAGCGGGCGCCCTTCCTTCAACTTGGCGACAAGTTCTTCTTCAACCAGAATTTCTTCCGCTCCGCGCTTGATCTCGGCTAGCGCCACCTCGAGCTGGGACATTTTTTGACTCTCCATCACGATTCCACAGGGCCAAACATATTACTGGAATGGCGGGCCAATTGGAAAGGCTGTAAAATCCTTCCATTCTGCCCGACTTCATCTGCTTCTCATGGTTATTTGGCACGCCTTCAACGCACTCCCCCACTGGCACCGCAAGATGGTGCTGATCTTGAGCATCATGATCATGATGCTGGCTGCCTGGCCAAGCGAACAGGCGGTGGCAACACGGGTCGATGAAAACGGCAACGAGATTGCCCTGCGGGAACCGGCTAACGACAACGCGCTAAACGACGATCTGCCAGCCGAGGCCGCCCAGCCTGTCACCCCGCCCAAGCCTCGCTACATCACCAAGCAGGTGAAGGTGCGCCGTGGCGACAACATGGGGGTGATCTTCCAGCGCATTGGCCTGAGCACCACGGATCTGCACCTGATCGATCAGCTCGAGGGCAGCGATCCCCTGCGGATGCTGCAACCTGGGCAGGAACTCACCTTCAAGCTCACCGAGAACGGCGAGCTGCACAGCCTCTATTACCCCCACAGTCTGGAGCAGGCGCTCAAGGTGAGCCGCAAGGAGGAGACCTTTGTTGCCCGCAACGTCAAAATCGCCCTCGACACCCGCGAACAGGTGAGCAAGGGGGAGATCCGCTCCAGCTTCTGGGGCGCCGCGGTGGATGCGGGGATGACCGAAGATCAGATCATGGACTTGGCCGCCATCTTCGGCTGGGACATCGACTTTGCCCAGGACTTGCAACCGGGAGACAGCTTCCGGGTGGTCTATGAAGACAAGTTCCGCGACGACGAGCGGGTCGCCTCCGGCGATATTCTGGCGGCGGAGTTCGTCAACCAGGGCGAAACCTATCGCGCCGTGCTCAATGAAGATGGCAACTACTACACCCCGGAAGGCAAAGCGATGCGCAAGAGCTTCCTGCGTGCGCCGGTCAACTTCAAATACATCAGCTCCAACTTCAACCCGCGCCGCCTCCATCCGGTAACCGGCAAGATCCGCCCCCACAACGGCATCGACTATGTGGCGCCAGTGGGAACCCCCATCATGGCGGCGGGCTCAGGCAGCGTGGTGGCCGCCGGTTACAACCAGTTCAACGGCAACTACGTCTTTATCAAGCATGCTGGCAACTATGTGACCAAGTACCTGCACCTCTCCAAGCGCACCGTCAACAAGGGGCAGCGGGTGAAGCAGGGGCAGACCATCGGCACTCTGGGTGGCACAGGTCGCGTCACCGGCCCGCACCTGCACTACGAATTCGTGGTGGGCGGCATTCACAAGAACCCGCGCACCCTCACCCTGCCGCAGGCAGAGACCCTGAGCGGACGCGAGCTGGCCAACTTCAAAAAGCTGGCGATGCCGCAACTGGCCAAGCTCGACAACCCCGAGCTGCAGCTGGCCCAGAACAAGCGGGATAGTCGCGGCAACTAGCCATCTGGGCTGGCAGGGTGAAGGCCCTGCCAGCCCCTTTTATTGAACCCGCGCCATGCAATCAGATTGAAATGAGTCCACTTTCAGACATAAGATGAGATGGAACACCGGGAGCGGCATGTGGCACGGAAGCCAGGGCTTATCTATCCTGTCTCTCTCACTCTTTTTCCGGTCCGCATTGAGGATGCAACATGGTTGAGCGTTATATCGGTCTGATGTCAAAGATCACGCCATGTGGCATGGGATGAAAGCCGTTCCCCTCTTCACCCTCTCTGCACACCGCATTTTCGAACAGCAATGTAAGGAGACACCATGGCTGAGCGCTATATCGGTCTGATGTCGGGAACCAGCATGGACGGCATTGATGCCGTGCTGGTGATGATCGCCGGGGATGAACTGCGGGTCGAAGCGGCGCTTTGTCACCCCTGGCCGCAAGAGACCGCACGCACGCTGCATGCCCTCTGCACCCCGGGCGACAACGAAATCGACCGCATGGGTGTGGCCGATAATCTGGTGGCGCGAGAGTTTGCCGCCGCCACCGACGCGCTGCTGGCCAAGGCGAAGCTTGAGCCCAAAGATATTCGCGCCATCGGCAGTCACGGCCAAACCATCCGCCATCGCCCCCAGCTCGGCTTTACCCTGCAGATCGGCAACGCCGCCCTGCTGGCGGCGCTGACCGGCATCGACGTTATCGCCGATTTTCGCACCATGGATATGGCCCTCGGCGGTCAGGGGGCGCCGCTGGTGCCCGCCTTCCATCAGGCGCTGTTTGCCAAACCCGGCGCCCTGCGGGTGGTACTGAACCTCGGCGGCATCGCCAATATCTCGGTGCTGCCGGGCAATCCGGGCGGGGTATATGGTTTTGATACCGGCCCGGCCAACACTCTGCTCGATGGCTGGTATCGCCGCCATCAGCCCCACGGCGGCAGCTATGACGCCGGTGGCAAATGGGCCGCCAGTGGCAAGCCCATCCCGGCCCTGCAGGAAAAACTGCTGGCTCACCCCTACTTCGCCGCCCCCGCCCCCAAGAGCACCGGACGGGAGATGTTTACCCTCGATTGGCTCGATGGGGAGCTGGCAGGCACTTCATACGCCCCCGTGGATGTGCAGCGCACCCTGCAGGCGCTCACCTGCCACAGCATCGCCCGCCAACTGCCCGCCCGGCCCGAATCAGTCGGTGCCAGCCAGCCGAAAGCCGAGCTGTTTGTCTGCGGCGGCGGTGCCCATAACGCCCCATTGCTGAAGGAGCTGGCCAGCCTGCTGCCCGCATGGCGCATCGCCAGCACTGCCGAGCTGGGCCTTGCCCCCGACTGGGTGGAAGGCGCTGCCTTTGCCTGGCTGGCCATGTGCTTTGTTCATCGCAAGCCGGGCAATCTGCCCGCCGTCACCGGCGCCAGCCGTCCGGCTGTGCTGGGTGCCCTCTATCCCGCCTGAGTGATGACAAGGGGGCTGCAGATCAGTGTGCCCCCTTGAACAGACGCACAACCTGTTGCCGGATCGGTGCAAACAGCGGGGGCTTTGGCGGCTCCAGATTGATATGGCGCCGCCCGGCACGGGTTTCACAGCGAAGCAGATTCTGGATGTAGTGGTGGTGGGATCGATGGATCAGCTGTGAGGCCTGATACGCCCACTGTCTGGGCACGCCCCACAGGGTGCTGGCAATCGCCCCGACGATGCAGAAGAAAGCGGGCTCCTGAATTCCCATCCGGCTGGCGTTCTCCAGCGCCTCCTTGAGCGAGTTGGAGTGAGCAATACAGGTCATGATATTGACCATGAAGGCGTCGTAATCATCCTCCCCACCCTTGCCAACGCGCGCCGTCAGGGTCGCCGCGGGCTGATAACCAAACTGATGGCCGATATTTTCCAACACCGTATTCCGCTGGCGGATCACCTTGCCATAAAACATCAGCATCACCATGCAGTCGATCGCCTTGCACAGCGCCTCGTAGTGGGGATGGCTCTTCTTGGGACGCGGCGCCGTGGCGAGGGCCAGCTCTTCAGAGATGGCCAAGAGGCCCACAGGTACGGCGGTGCTGACAAACGAGAGATCAATCGACAGCTCCAGCCCCTCCTCCCCTTCCATGCGGGCCACAATCACATGTTCGCCAAACAGCCGACGCTGGCGCTCGATAAAGGCGCCAAAGACCAGATCACGAAACTGCTTTTGCGGATAAGGGGTATCGAGCAGGCTCTCGATGGTCATGATGGCGGCGGATACCCGGCCGCGCAGTCGGTAATCGGCAGGAATGGGAAAGCTCTTTCCCAGGCGAGGAGGTAACCGCTGCCCAGATGTTTGACAATACATATCGCCCAGAACGAAACCCAGCATAAATCCTCCACAGTCAGGTAATGATGATCGCGACGCGATCTCGTTTGCCAATCCTGGGCAATGGCCTGCCGGTGCATCGATGCTCTCCGTCAGGGCTCCTTGATTACCTTATTAATCATACGATTAATAGCGAGTGAAAAAAGCGACCTGACTCGCAATCACGCCACCAATTAACAGTTTCATCAAGAAACCATAAGAAGTGGTCGATAAATCCATTTTTTGACGCATTCCCTTTTAAAAACAATATATTGAACTTTATTCCTGCGAAATCACCTGAGCTGTTCCCGAGCCCTGAAAACCATCCCAATCATCACAACCAGCCACAGATAAGAGGGAGATCAGACAAAGCCGCAAAAAAATGGAAAAAGCGATGACGCGGGGCAAGCCCCCTATCGGGGGATACAACCGGAGTGAAGAGACTCGTATTGCCACCACCGCCCCTCATCCAACGCCACCTTTCATCCAGCACCACAGCTCCCGCACTCCGTCACGCCAACGCCAACGCCAACGCCATGCTCCCCACTCCTGTGCAGCAGGAGCAGATCCGCCGTGCAAATTAATGGCATAGAATTTTATGGCGTTAATAACAGATCCCGGCTGCCAGTAAGGCATCATCGAGTATGCCGGAATAATCGTTAACAGAGAGGAATGCAAAAGCCGTGAGTTATATTCCAGAGGTATCTTTAATAAGGTGGATATGCATATTCACGGGAATTTTCATAGCCCCTTAAAAAAGCTGAAAACAGATATCCATGCACCATAATATGCATTATTTGCACATCGGCGCATAATATTAACCCTTTATTCACACGCCAATATCCCGAAGAGGGGGAGAGCAAACCCAGTCAGGGCAAGGCTGTCCGCCGGTTCGGCACCATTTGCGCACAAATTGGCTCCTATTTCGGGTGAATTGAATAGCAATATGATTAAATTTGCACCCATTGAGCCATCTCATAGAAATGCAATCAGCGGTTTGCAACCCCTGATAGCCACTCATAGAATCGCAGCGTCTGAAATATCTACCCTGTCCTCTTCTCCCTTATTCCTCTCAGTAATTGAGTGGATCACAAATAATAACCGGGGATGCCGCCGCTGGCGCAGTGGCCGTGGCGCACCACAAGATGGGGTAAACCTGTACCTGAATGAACAACAAATATTAAAAAGAGGCATATCTATGAGTGGCACCATCATCAAGTCGGCAAGAAATACCCCCCATGCACCCCAGGATCTGGGCCCCTGCACCCAAACGGTGGCGTTTTCTCATTACAACAATATCTCGGCCCAGCTGCCGGTCGATCCCGCCACCGGCAAGATGGTGAGTGGCGATGTCACCGCGCAGGCCAGACAGTGCCTGAGCAACCTCAAGGCAATCATCGAGAGCATCGGCCATGTGATGGACGATATGGTCAAAGCGACCATCTTCCTCAAAGAGATGGCCGATCTGGAGGCGGTCAACGCCGTCTATCGCGAATTCTTCCCGGGCTATCTGCCGACCCGCACCACCCTCGCCGTCGCAGCCCTGCCGCTGGGCGCGCTGGTGCAGATCGATGCCATCATCTCAAACGGCGAAGGCACCTTCCCGCAAGATCCTTGCCCGCTGGTGAAGCTCGCCCGCAACAGTGACAAGGCGCCGCACAATCCGTTCTCCACCCATACCGTGGCCTTCTCCCACTACAACAATATCGGTGCGCAACTGCCGGTCGATGCAGCCTCGGGCCAACTGGTCGCCGGTGGCATCAAGGAGCAGGCAGGCCAGTGCCTGCGCAATATCAAGGCGGTGCTGGAGAGTATCGACGTGCCGTTTGACGATATCGTCAAGGTCACCGTCTATCTGACCGATCTGGCCGATCTGGAAGCCGTCAACGAGGTCTACACCACCTTCTTCCCCGACTCCGCCATCGCCCGCGCCGTGGCCTATCTGCCTGCCCGCTCGGTGGTCAGTGCGGCCGCCCTGCCCATGGGGGCTCGGGTGCAGATGGATGCGGTCATCTCCCACGGTGACGGCACCCCGCCGCAACTGGTGGAAGACAGACACAATCTGGTGATCCGTGCCCGCAATACCGACAAGGCACCGCGCAGCCCGCTCTATTGCCAGACCGTCGCCTTCTCTCACTACAACCATCTCTCTGCCCAACTGCCGATAGACCCCGCCACCGGCAAGATCCTGGCTGGCTGCATCAAGGAGCAGACCGCCCAGTGCCTCAGCCATATCAAGGCGATTGTGGAGAGCATCGGCCATGTGATGGACGATATCGTCAAGGTCAATATCCAGCTCGGCAATATCGCGGATCTGGATGCGGTCAACGCCATCTACACCAAATATTTCCCGGGTTATCTGCCTGCCCGCACCGTGATTGGCGTGAGCGAACTGCCCGCCGGAGCCCTGGTGCAAATTGATGCGGTGATGTCCAATGCGGAAAGCACCCCGCCGCAGGTGTCATGTTGCGGTAAATAAAAAAGAGACCGGCTATATGCCGGTCTCTTTTTACATGCCTGACAAAGGGATGGCTCCTCAGCCCTCGATATCGCGGTTCCTGATCGCCACTCTGACCGCCTCTGCCGTGGTGGCCACACCGAGTCGACGGCGGGCACTGCGCAGATGGTTCTCAACCGTGCGCACCGAGAGTTTCAGGGTGGTGGCGATATCGGCATGGCGCCAACCCCGGGAGACCCACTCCAGCACTTCGCGCTCGCGCCCAGTGAGCCCACGCTCGTGACCCGCTACCGGCATCTCCATCAGCCGACGAGCTGCATGAAAAGCCGCCGCCGCGATCAGCGCAAGGCCAACCCGAGTGTGGGAGCTGACATCGATCTGATCGCCACCAAAGCTCATCGCCCCTTCCAGTCCCAACGGCCCATAGACGGGTACCTGCAAGCCATGTCGGCCCGGCCCCTCAGGCTGGCGAACGATACGGTACTGCTCGCCAACGGCACCAACCGTTTTGCTCCAGAAGAAGGGCTGGTCTCGCTCCCTGATATGCATCGCCATCGGACACTCGCGCATATAGGCATGCAGGTCGACCGCCTCGCCGCTCTCCAGCCACTCCCCCTCCAGCCAATAGAGGTGCTCGACCACCGCCTCCTCGCTGGCACTGATGGAGAAGAGCGCAAAGCGGTGATACCCCAGCGGGGTGGCAAAAGCGCGCACCAGCTGCTGGATCTCCTCCAGCCGCTGGCACCCTTCCAGCGCCACCGCGACCTGCAATGCATTCGCTGGCGATGACGACAACCTCATCGCTTGGCAACCGCCTCCAGCAAGGTGGTAGCGGCCAGCTTGCCGAGGTTATTGCCTGCCAGCGGGCTGTCACCGGTCAGCAGATTGCGATCCCGGCACACCTCTCCCGAGATGCCGTTGTTGACGATCTCGAAGCCAATCTCTTTGAGCTTCTCGCCAAACTTCCAGGTGAGGTGGCCAGGCATATAGCCAATTGCCGGGGTCTGGGCATCCAGCTCATCGGGGAAAGCGCAGATCTTGTAGCCCGCGAAGGTCTCTGGATTGGCCACCGCCAGCAGCGCAGCAGGCCCGTGACAGAGGGAGATGATGAAGCGATCGTTGGCCATCGCCCACTCCAGCAGCGCTTTCACCTCGGCACTCTCCGGCAGCCCCATCAGGGCGCCGTGGCCGCCGGGAATAAAGACGCCGATATAGTCCGAGTCGGCGGCCAGCGCCTCTTTCAGCAGATCGGCCAGCTTGGCCGGTTGGCGGAACTGCGCCTGATATTTGCCATAGAGCCCCAGCACCTCTTCATCTTCGCCGGGCATGGCCCACCACTCGAACTTGACCGGATTGCCGGAGAGGGTGGCCACATCAAAGGCAAAGCCCGCCTTGTCGAGGTGATACATGGGCAGCAGGGTTTCGACCGGATGGTTGCCGGTGGAAAACAGGGTGCCGTTGTCGGTGGGCAGATAGCGCTCATCGGCCCCGATCAGCAGGATCTTCCAGCGCCCCTCCCGATAGGGAGCGGGATAGTCGGCCCCGGCAAGGTCAGATTTGCGCGAGGTGAACTGGCTCAGGGAGTAGGGCGACGGGAAGAAGGCATTCTGCTCTGCCGGATCCGAGGTCGGTTGTTTATCGTCAACAAGCATATCGGTCATGGGTCAGGCTCCAGTAGTGGTGGACTCGGTCTCACAGTATTGACTGTCAGAGACCAAGTAAATGAGGGTTTTCCCTCAACCGCCATGACTATGGCAAGAGGTGTGACCGCGCTGCGACAAAACCTGAACAGAATCCCCGCCAGACTTAGGCCATCGCGGCAAATGCCCTGACGATGGCATCCATGACCGCCCTGACCCGCGCGGCATGCTGCACATCCTGATGGGTCACCAGCCAGACATCGTAGGATTGCTCTAATTGCCGCTCGGGCCAGACCCGCACCAACCCTGCTTGCTCGGCAAGCGGAACCGCCACCTCGCCAAGCCCCAGCCCCATCAGCAGGGCCTGACGCAGCATCAGGCTGGTATTGACCCCCGCGGCGACCGTGGCCCCCTCGGCCGCCTCTTCGAGCATCATTGGCGAGCGAGCGCTCTGCCAATGGGGCTCATACACCACCAGCGAATGGCCCGCAAAACCGGTGCCCGCTTCGGGAATGCCATGACGATCCAGATAGTCGGCGGAGGCATACAACCCGACCGGCCAGGAGGCCAGCTTGCGAATAATCAGGTCGGGATTGTCCGGCTTCACCGTCCGGATCGCGATATCAGCTTCCCGCAGGGACAGATTGACCACCTGGGTCGAGGTATTGAGGATGACCCTGATATCGGGATAACGCTGATGCAGCTCAGTCAGAGCCGGTATCAGGAAATCCATCCCCAGGGTGTCTGTGGTCGCCACGCTGACCTCCCCAACCAGACGGTTGTCGACCCCTTGCGCCGCCCGCACGAAATCAATGGCCGCCAGCTCCATCTGCTGGGCGCTGGCCAGCACGATCTCCCCGACATGGGTCAGCACATACCCTTTGGATGTGCGGAGAAACAGCGTGGCCGCCAGACGATGCTCCAGTGCGGCAATCCGTCTACCAATGGTTGCCTGATCGACCCCGACCACACGGGCGGCGCCCCTCAGGCTACCTTCCCGATGCAACGCCAGAAAAATTTTCGCATCATCCCAGTTCATCACGACTCCCGATTGAAATGCATTTTTGCATTACAGGTGAGGGATAATACTGCGTTTATTCATCAGCAATCTCCACTATCTTGGTGCTCATCCCACTCGGGGAACCTCATATCACCTCGTTACAAGGAGCCGCTGATGCATAACGCCTATTCCATTCCCGCCACCATGAGCGCGGTAGAGATTACCCAGCCAGGTGGCCCCGATGTCTTGCAACTGACCACCCGCGCCACACCCAAGCCCAAGCCGGATGAGGTCTTGATCCGGCACTATGCAACCGGCATCAATGGGCCGGATGTGATGCAGCGCAAAGGGCTCTACCCGCCTCCGACAGGAGCATCGGATATTCCCGGGCTGGAGGTCGCCGGGGTCGTGGTCGCCAAGGGGGAGCAGGTGACCCATCTCAAGATTGGCGACAAGGTCGCCGCGCTGATTTCGGGTGGCGGCTATGCCGAGTACAGCGTCGCCCACCAGAGCAATGTCCTGCCCCTGCCGCCCGGATTGAGCTTTGTCGAAGCCGCGGCACTGCCGGAAACCTTTATGACGGTCTGGTCAAATATGTTTGAACGGGGCCAGTTTAAAAAAGGCGACATCATCTTGATTCATGGCGGAGCCTCCGGCATCGGCACGACCGCCACCATGCTGGCCAAGGCATTTGGCGCCGCCAAAATCATCACCACGGTCGGCTCACCCGAGCAGCAGGCCGCCAGCATCAAGCTGGGCGCGGATGTGGCCGTACTCTACAAGGAGGAGGATTTTGTCGAGGCCGTACATGCCGCCACCGATGGCCATGGCGCCGACATCATTCTCGATATCATTGGCGGAGAGTATGTCGCGCGCAACTATACGGCGGCCGCCATCAATGGTCGCATAGTCCAGATCGGCATTATTGCGGGCGCCGCCCCCAATCTGGATCTGTTTCCCATGCTGCAAAAGCGGCTGACCCATATCGGCTCCACCCTGCGCTCGCGTACTCCGCAGGAAAAAGCCGAACTGATTGCCCAGCTGCAAACTCATGTCTGGCCATTTATCGAACGCGGCGAGGTCAAACCGCAGGTTTACCAAACCTTCCCGCTGCATGAGGCCGCTGCCGCTCACCATTTGCTGGATTCAGGCCGTCATATTGGCAAGCTGATATTAACCATGGCGCCGTTGTCGTCAGATTGATAAAGCCCACAGTGAAGCAGGCCGAGGTGGGATGTGGCGATGTCCAGTGCTGAAAGCACCCCGCCGCAGGCGTAAGGGGTGCGATAAATAAAAATAGACCGGCTGATAGCCGGTCTATTTTTTGGTAACAGGGTGGGATATTATTTTTATGGCATCGTCTTAAAAACGCGAACGTCCGATTACGCTTCGCTAATCGAACCTACGAGCTATTTAGATAGCTCTACTGCAATTTTTGGTTAAAAATATATGTAAAACCGGTTTTCCCATCAGTACGACAAAAATGCAAATTATCCAAAGCCACACATATTTCAAAACTGAGTAATGCAACTAGTTTTTGATTTGAAGAGGCCAATGTCATTTTAAATAATGAGTCATCAACCGCAGATAGCCCTATTAATACAGGGTATATGGCTGCCCATATATCAAGTGCCTGTGGCATTACCCTATGAATATCAATGGCAATATTCTTCATATCCATTGAACATAGATGTTCAGGGCTACAAAACATAAACTTTTCGTGAAGTACAGCCCTCAACGGCACATTACCGACCAGTGATTCATCAAGAATATTAGATAACTGCGATGCATAAAACTCGATATCTTCTCGTGCTTGCTGCAAATAATACTGGTCATTCATCTGTTTCTGTAAAGAAAGCTGACGAATCAAAACTACTAACGTAATAAATCCGAGTATTGGTGCATAGATACCTCCAATTGCCGAGCCAAATTCGGCCCATCGAGAGTGGTCTTGTGACAAATCTCCGCCAAATGTATTTACATATAAAGCAACAGGGGAAAATAAAAGTACAAAAACAACAACTATAATAACCCAACCTCTTATAACCATAGCTTAACCTTTATTAAGACAATGAAGATCAATCATCAAGAAAAAGTACTATCAACTCTCAGGCATTGAAATATATTTTTAATTTACTATTTTCCTGTGCCAATAAAAACGCCCCCCATCTTGCGATGGAGGGCGTTTATTTTCCAGCTATTGGGTCAAGCTGGCCCAATCTTCAGGAATTACAGGGATTCAGCGGTCGCAACCACGTTTTCCACGGTAAAGCCGAATTCCTTGAACAGCAGCTCGGCCGGTGCGGACTCACCGAAGGTGGTCATACCGATGATCTTGCCGCCGAAACCGACGTACTTGTACCAGTAGTCAGCGATGCCGGCTTCGATGGCCACACGCTTGGTGACGGACATCGGCAGGACGGACTCCTTGTACTCGGCAGACTGGGCGTCAAACACGTCGGTAGACGGCAGAGAGACCACGCGCACGGCACGGCCCTTGGCAGTCAGCTGCTCATAGGCGGCAACGGCCAGTTCCACTTCGGAACCGGTGGCGATCAGGATCAGCTCCGGAGTACCGGCACAATCCTTCAGCACGTAACCACCCTTGGCGGTGTCGGCCAGTTGCTGGGCAGTACGATCCATCTGGGCCAGGTTCTGACGAGAGAAGATCAGAGAGGTCGGGCCGTCGGTACGCTCGATGGCGTGTTTCCAGGCGATGGCAGATTCAACCTGGTCACACGGACGCCAGGTGCTCATGTTCGGAGTCAGACGCAGGGAGGCGATCTGCTCAACCGGCTGGTGAGTCGGGCCATCTTCACCCAGACCGATGGAGTCGTGGGTGTAAACGAAGATGGAACGCTGCTTCATCAGAGCGGCCATGCGCAGAGCGTTGCGGGCATACTCCATGAACATCAGGAAGGTGGCGCCGTAGGGGATGAAACCACCGTGCAGGGCGATACCGTTCATGATGGCGGACATGCCGAACTCGCGGACACCGTAGTGGATGTAGTTGCCGGAGGCGTCGTCGTTGGTCAGGGACTTGGAGCCGGACCACATGGTCAGGTTGGACGGAGCCAGGTCAGCGGAGCCACCCATGAATTCCGGCAGCAGCTTGCCGAACGCTTCCAGTGCGTTTTGGGACGCTTTACGGGTTGCGATCTTGGCCGGGTTGGCTTGCAGGGTTTCGATGATCTTGGCGGATTCAGCAGCCCAGTTGGCCGGCAGTTCGCCTGCGGTGCGGCGCTTGAATTCGGCAGCCAGAGTCGGGTGAGCGGCTTCATAGGCGGCGAACTTGGCAGCCCAGTCGGCTTCCAGTTTGGCGCCCTTCTCCTGACCGTTCCACTCGGCAGCGATGTCGGCCGGGATAACGAACGGGGCGTGGTCCCACTTCAGGAACGCGCGAGCAGCGGCGATCTCGTCGTTGCCCAGCGGTGAACCGTGGCAGTCGTGAGAACCGGATTTGTTCGGGGAGCCGTAACCGATGATGGTGCGGCAGCAGATCAGGGTCGGCTTGCCGGTCTCGGCCTTGGCGGCTTCGATGGCAGCGTTGATCGCTTCCGGGTTGTGGCCATCAACAGCCGGGATAACGTGCCAGCCGTAGGCTTCGAAGCGCTTGACGGTGTCGTCGGTGAACCAGCCTTCTACGTGACCGTCGATGGAGATGCCGTTGTCATCCCAGAACGCGATCAGTTTGCCCAGTTGCAGGGTACCGGCCAGAGAGCAAGCCTCGTGGGAGATACCTTCCATCAGGCAGCCGTCGCCCATGAAGGCGTAGGTGTAGTGGTCAACGATGTCGTGACCCGGCTGATTGAACTGGTCAGCCATGGCTTTTTCGGCGATCGCCATACCAACGGCGTTGGTGATGCCCTGACCCAGCGGGCCAGTGGTGGTTTCAACGCCCGGTGCATAGCCGTACTCCGGGTGACCCGGGGTGCGAGAGTGCAGTTGGCGGAAGTTTTTCAGATCGTCGATGGAGAGGTCATAACCGGAGAGGTGCAGCAGGGAGTACAGCAGCATGGAGCCGTGGCCGTTGGAGAGAATGAAACGGTCGCGGTCGGCCCACTTGGGGTTGTTCGGGTTATGTCTGAGGTGGCTACGCCACAGCACTTCGGCGATATCCGCCATTCCCATGGGGGCGCCCGGGTGACCGGAGTTGGCTTTTTGAACGGCATCCATACTCAATGCACGAATGGCATTGGCAAGCTCTTTACGAGAAGGCATCTGAATCTCCTGCGATTGCTTCATTTGATGGCCAAGATTAAGGCGCGTTATTGTCCCAGCAGGGCGCGCGGCGTGCAAATATTATCTGGATGAATAAAGTGGCTTTGGGAGGACAATCGCTTTTCTTGCCCGCTATTGACCAAAGCAACCAGAGAAAAACGTTTGATTTCCATCCCTTTCGGGATAGGAGAGCACCGCTTGTGACCCATTGGCCACTGCGCGACAAAATAGTGCTGGCAATCACGGGGGGCGCTAATTAAAATAGACGTCCAGATGTAGATACCTCTACACCATCCCATTCATCCGGTTATTGCCGTGGCGATAACCCAGACAAGCTGAGACTCTTATCATGGCAAAGCTGTTTACTTCCGAGTCGGTCTCCGAAGGCCATCCCGACAAGATTGCGGACCAGATCTCCGATGCGGTACTGGACGCCATCCTCAAGCAAGATACCAAGGCACGCGTTGCCTGCGAGACCCTGGTCAAGACCGGTATGGTCATGGTGGCCGGCGAAGTAACCACCTCTGCCTGGGTTGATATCGAAGAGATCGTGCGTGATACCGTACGTGAAATCGGCTACACCCACTCCGACATGGGCTTTGACGCTGACTCCTGCGCCGTGCTGAACGCCATCGGCAAGCAGTCCCCGGATATCAACCAGGGCGTTGACCGCAGCGATCCGCTGGAGCAGGGCGCTGGCGACCAGGGCCTGATGTTCGGCTACGCCACCAACGAAACCGACGTGCTGATGCCGGCCCCCATCACCTATTCTCACCTGCTGGTGAAGCGTCAGGCTGAAGTGCGCAAGAACGGCACCCTGCCGTGGCTGCGTCCGGATGCCAAGAGCCAGCTGACCTTCGCCTACGACGACGCAGGCAAGATCATCGGCGTGGATGCCGTGGTGCTGTCTACCCAGCACGCCGAATCCATCAGCCACAAAGATCTGGTTGAAGCGGTACGCGAAGAGATCATCAAGCCGGTGCTGCCGGCCGAGTGGGTCAACAAGGACACCAAATACTTCATCAACCCGACCGGCCGTTTCGTTATCGGCGGCCCGATGGGTGACTGCGGTCTGACCGGTCGCAAGATCATCGTCGACACCTACGGCGGCATGGCTCGTCACGGTGGTGGCGCCTTCTCCGGTAAGGATCCGTCCAAGGTTGACCGTTCTGCAGCCTACGCCGCCCGCTACGTTGCCAAAAACATCGTTGCCGCCGGTCTGGCCGATCGCTGTGAAATCCAGATCTCCTACGCCATCGGCGTGGCCGAGCCGACCTCCATCAGCGTCGAAACCTTCGGTACCGCCAAGGTCGCCGAAGAGCTGCTGGTCAAGCTGGTGCGCGAGCACTTCGAACTGCGCCCGTATGGTCTGATCGAAATGCTGGATCTGAAGCGCCCGATCTATCAGGCTACCGCTGCCTACGGTCACTTCGGTCGCGACGAGTTCCCGTGGGAGCAGACCGACAAGGCCGAACTGCTGCGTTCCGCCGCTGGCCTGTAAGGCTCGCTGTTGTAATAAAAGGGGAGCCTGGCTCCCCTTTTGCTTATCCGCTATCTGACGAGATGTTGATGTCTGCCACCCCTTCCCAGCTTGTCGCCCTGCTGCAACAACGCGTAGAAGCCTGCTTTGTGCAGGCCGAGGCGCGCCTTGGCCGCACCTTCCCCCGCCCGCGGATCTACTGCAATATGCGGGGCCGGGCGGCGGGATCGGCGCGGCTGCAAACCTGGGAGCTGCGCTTCAACCCTGCCCTCTATCAGGCCAACCAGCAGGCGTTTCTGGATGAGGTGGTGCCCCACGAGGTGGCCCATCTGCTGGTCTATGCCCTGTGGGGTGAAGGGCGCGGCAAAAACCGGGTGCTACCCCACGGCCGCCAGTGGCAATCGGTGATGCGGGAGGTGTTCGGCCTTGAGCCCAGAACCACCCACAGCTTCGATCTGGCGGTACTGGCGCAACGCACCGTGCCCTATCGCTGTCACTGCCAGCAGCATCAGCTGTCGGTACGCCGCCACAACAAGGTGGTGCGCGGCGAAGCCCGCTATCACTGCCGCCGCTGCAAGCAGCCGCTGGAGCAGGAACGGCCGGAGCCAGAGCAGTAAGCCAGCTTGTGTCGCGCCCCTGTGGTAGGGTGCCCGCCATCGTTCTTCAATCACCCCGTTTTGCAAGGAATCCAATGCGTTTCACCTCCTCCCTCGCCCTGACCCTGCTGGCCGGTTTGCCGCTGCTCAGCGCGCCTCTGCACGCCCAGACCTTTCGCGAAGCCAAGCAGGATCTGGTGAAGCTCTACCGCAGCCAGCCCGATGCGACCACCTTCTACTGCGGCTGTGACATCAATTATCAGGGCAAGAAAATGAGCCCGGATCTCGCCAGCTGCGGCTATGAGCCGCGCAAGCAGCCCAAGCGGGCCGCCCGCATCGAGTGGGAGCACGTGGTGCCCGCCTGGGAGTTTGGCCACCAGCTGCAGTGCTGGCAGGATGGCGGTCGCAAGAACTGCGAGAAGGTGAGCCCGGAGTTCAACAAGATGGAGGGGGACATGCACAACCTCTTCCCCGCCATCGGCGAGGTGAACGGCGATCGTGCCAACTTCCGCTTCTCCGACTGGAACGGCAAGCCGGATCAGTACGGCCAGTGCCAGATGCTGGTGGATTTCAAGGAGCGCCGGGTGCAGCCGCCCAAGGGGCCGGTGCGGGGTCAGATCGCCCGCGCCTACCTCTACATGAGCGAGCAGTATGGGCTGCGTCTGGCTGCGCAACAGCGTAAACTGTTCGAAGCTTGGGATCGCCAGTACCCGGCAGAGGGCTGGGAGTGCGAGCGCAACCGCCGCATCGGCAAGCTGCAGGGCAATACCAATCCCTTTATTGAAAAGCAGTGCCAATAACCCCATTTGACCAGGGAGGGGGATCGCCCCTCCTAATCATGAAACCCTTCCCTTCTGCAGCGCGAGCCTTGCTCGCCGCCTCGCAGCAGGATATGAAGGGTTTCCAAGCAAGAGACTGACAAGCAGCCATGCGCATTCCACGTATCTATGAACCGGCCACCCTGCAAGTTGGCCAGACCATCGCCCTGTCGGAAGACGGCGCCAACCATATCGGCCGGGTACTGCGCATGCAGCCGGGCCAGCAGCTAGAGCTGTTCAACGGCGATGGCAATCAATATCCCGCCACCATCGCCAGCGTCGGCAAGAAGTCGGTGGAAGTGACCATCGACAGCTGCGATACCCAATCGGTGGAGTCACCGCTGGCCATCCATCTGGGTCAGGTGATCAGCCGTGGCGACAAGATGGACTTCACCATCCAGAAATCGGTGGAGCTGGGCGTCACCTGCATCACCCCGCTCTTCTCCGAACGCTGTGGCGTCAAGCTGCCGGCAGACCGCTTGGAGAAGAAGCGCGAGCAGTGGCAAAAGGTGGTGATCAGCGCCTGCGAACAGTGCGGCCGCAACGTGGTGCCAGAGGTGCGCATGCCGATGGAGCTGGACGCCTGGCTGGCAGAAGAGACCAAGGAGCTCAAGCTCAACCTGCACCCGCGCGCCGAGTACAGCATCAACACCCTGCCCGTTCCCGAGCATGGGGTGCGCCTGCTGATTGGCCCGGAAGGGGGATTGTCGAGCGACGAGATCGCCCGTACCGTGCAGGAAGATTTCAAAGAGATGCTGCTGGGGCCGCGGGTGCTGCGTACCGAAACTGCCGCCCTGACTGCGATCACTGCGCTGCAGTGCCGCTTTGGCGATCTCGCTTGATAAAATAGGCTGCATCGACGCAGCCTCAAGCGGACGATTACGCTGCGCTAATCGACCCTACAACCCTATCGAGCCATTAAAAAGGAACAGCGGATGACCCTTAAACTCGGCATCGTGATGGACCCCATCTCGGCCATCAACATCAAGAAAGATTCCAGCTTTGCCATGCTCGAAGAGGCGCAAAAGCGCGGCTATGAGCTCTTCTATCTGGAGATGAAGGATCTCTACATGGAAGCCGGTCGCGCCTTTGGCACCATGCGCCCGCTCACCGTCAAATATGACTATGCCGACTGGTACACCCTGGGCGAGGTGGTGGATCAGCCCCTCTCCAACCTCGATGTGATCCTGATGCGCAAGGATCCGCCGTTCGACACCGAATTTATCTATGCCACCTACATGCTGGAGCGAGCCGAGGATGAGGGTTGCCTTATCGTCAACAAGCCGCAGAGCCTGCGCGACGCCAACGAGAAGCTCTACACCGCCTGGTTTGCCGAGCATACCCCGACCACGCTGGTGACACGCCGCGCCGACAAGCTGCGCGCCTTCCACGCGAAGCATAAGGACGTGATCCTCAAGCCGCTGGACGGCATGGGCGGCGCCTCCATCTTCCGCATGAAGGAAGATGACGCCAACGTCGGCGTGATTATCGAAACCCTGACCGCCCACGGCAGCCAGTACTGCATGGCGCAGACCTATCTGCCCGCCATCAAGGATGGCGACAAGCGGGTACTGGTAGTGGACGGTGAACCGGTTCCCTACTGCCTGGCCCGTATTCCGGCGCAGGGGGAGACCCGCGGCAATCTGGCGGCCGGTGGCCGTGGTGAAGCACGCCCCCTGAGCGAATCGGACTGGGCCATCGCCCGTGCGGTGGGCCCGACGTTGAAAGAGAAAGGCCTCATCTTCGTCGGCCTCGACATCATCGGCGATCGCCTGACCGAGATTAACGTCACCAGCCCGACCTGCATTCGCGAGATTGAAGCAGCGTTCGATGTACACATCACAGGCATGCTGATGGATGCCATCGAGCGTCGACTGGGCAAATAATCGCCAGGCAGGCTAACCGGCCTGTTCAGGGGTAACCGCCCCCGACAAGCCCGGAAAAAGAGAGGGTGGCCCGGCGCCACCCTCTCTGTTTCAAGACAATCCGGAAAGGGGCGGGATCTCGCCCAGCCCAAAAAGCGGTTTTTCCCATGGGGATCAACTGCCATAATTGACCTCAAATACCTTTGCACTATTTGGCCTCTATGCAAACACTGCAAAATCACTTCCTGCTTGCCATGCCAAGCCTGACGGATCCCTACTTCGAGCGTTCGCTGGTCTATCTGTGCGAGCACAACGAAGAGGGCGCCATGGGACTGGTCGTCAACATTCCGGTCGAGATGTCGCTGGAAACCATGCTGACCCAGCTCCAGCTCAACCCGCCCAACAACCCGGAGCTCAAACAACCGGTACTGCAAGGGGGGCCGGTTCACGCCGATCGCGGCTTCGTGCTGCACAGCTTCCGCCCCGGTTTCAACTCCACCCTGCAGGTGGGGGATGAGATGATGGTGACCACCTCCAAGGATATTCTGGAAACCCTGGGTACGAGCGAGGCTCCTGCCCATTGGCTGGTGGCCCTTGGCTATGCAGGCTGGAGCGCAGGTCAACTGGAACAGGAGCTGGTGGACGGCGCCTGGCTGGTGATCCCCCCCAATCCGGCTCTGGTGTTCAAGACCCCCATTCACAAACGTTGGCAGCAAGCCGCCGCCAGCATAGGGGTGAACCCGGTTCACCTCTCCAGCGATATCGGCCACAGCTAATCGGCTGGCCCGCTCCGCTCTCTATTTCGAGGATTTATCAGTTATGTCATCACGCAGCATCATGGGCTTTGACTATGGCACCAAGAGCATTGGCGTCGCCATCGGTCAGGAGCTGACTGGCACAGCCCAGCCTCTGCGCGCCCTCAAGGCCAACGACGGCATCCCCAACTGGGACGAGATTGAGAAGCTGCTCAAGGAGTGGCAACCGGACCTGCTGGTGGTCGGCCTGCCGCTGAACATGGATGGCACCGATCAGGAGATCACGGTACGGGCCCGCAAATTCGGCAACCGGCTGCATGGCCGTTTCGGCAAGCCGGTGGAGTTCAAGGATGAGCGACTCACCACCACAGATGCCCGCGCCCGGCTGTTTGAGCGGGGCGGCTATCGCGCGCTGGAAAAAGGCAGTGTGGACGGGGTATCGGCGCAGCTGATCGTCGAAGCCTGGATGGAAGAGCAGTACAACTAAGCCATCAACAGCAAGGCAAGGGTCGCAGCCCTTGCCTTGTCTCGCACTATCCTCCCCTCATTACGCCTGTGATTGTCCCGCCACCAGCCCCTCGGCCTCTGTCGGCGTCGCATTCATCATCCGGTTGAGCCAGGGCACCATCAGCCCCATCACTACCGCAATCAGCAGGGTCGCCATCCCGATCTTGCCAAACACGCCGGTGTAGATCGGCAAGGTTTGCAGCGGATCCGTCATCCCTTGCGGCACGGCGGTAAAGGTCGCCACATAGCCACCCAGCAGGGACGCCATCGCCTGAGTCAGGAACCACATTCCGAGAATGAAGCCCATCAGGCGTTGTGGCACCAGCGCGGCGACCATCGCCAGTCCCAGCGCACTGATCATCAGCTCGCCCAGACTCTGGAACAGGTAGATAAGCACCATAAACCAGGGGGAGGTCAGCCCCTGCTCATCGGCAAACCACCAGCCGGATGCA
The DNA here is from genome assembly GCF_040908215.1 of Aeromonas sp. R5-4. Lineage (NCBI taxonomy): Bacteria > Pseudomonadati > Pseudomonadota > Gammaproteobacteria > Aeromonadales > Aeromonadaceae > Aeromonas > Aeromonas sp. R5-4. Next base: position 138,068 of record NZ_JBFODG010000013.1, read on the forward strand.
GCCGCCGTCAGAAAGCCCAGCGAGCAGAAGAACATCCCGAGAGTGAACTTGAGCGGCATGGTGAGATCCCGCCCCTTGCTGCCCATACGGGTATAGATCATCGCGAGTACCGGGCTACCCACCACCACCCAGAAGGGGTTGAGCGCCTGGAAGCTGATTGGGTTGACGCTCATGCCCAGCATTTCGTGGTGCATGTTGTTGATGGCAAAGAAGTTCAGAGACGTCGGCATCTGGGCATACAGCACATAGAAGAGCACCGCCTCCAGCATCAGCACGAAGGCCACATACATCTTGTTGCGACCCACGGTGTCGAGCCTGAATGCCTCGCGAAAGAAGAAGATCACCACGGCGATGGTCACCGTCATCAGCACCATGTTGGCGATCACCACGTGGTGCATTAACCAGGCACAGAAGAAGACCATGACCACCGAGCCAGCCAATACCATCAGCAACTTGCCGTAGTTGAGGGGCAGATGATCCGGCTCGGAGCCGATATCTTTCACCATATTGCGGCAGGCAAAGAAGGTGAGCAGCGCAATAATCAACCCCACCCCGCACAGGTTATAGGTCACGGTATAGCCGTAGTGATCGGCAATCACCGGCGCGAGCGAGAGGGAAATAAGCGAGCCGATATTGATCGACATGTAGAAGAGGGTAAAGGCACCATCCAGCCGTGGATCTTTCGGGGCATAACATTTGGAGAGCAGACTGGCCGGGTTGGCCTTGAACAGGCAGTTGCCGACCGCGATGGTACCGAGCGCATAGAAAATCAGGTCAGGATTGTAGATGGACATGCCGGTCATGAAATAGCCGATAACCAGTACAACCGCCCCCAGCACCATGGTGCGCTTGGTGCCGAGCACATGGTCGCCGACATAGCCGCCGACCGAGATCAGACCATATACCAGCGCCGAGAAGGCACCGAAGGTAATAAAGGATTGCTCTTGGGAAAAACCCAGTTGCTGTACAAAGAAGACCGCCAATATCCCCTGCACGCCGTAATAACCGAAGCGCTCCCAGAGTTCGACGAAAAATATCATAAAGAAGGGTTTGGGCTGTTGTAACAACCCTGTGGGTGCTGTTGCTGGACGCATATCAACCTGCCTTTGCTGAGATTTATTTTTATTAATCTGGTGGTGGCTGCCGCACTATTTTTTGCCCGCCATTGCTATAACGGAGAGCACAGTCAGCCTGCCAATCTGGCTATTTTCGGGTGCACGGGCCCCGTTCGATGAAAGGTGCTTTTCATCTAGCCGGTTTCAATTAGGGGTTATCGGGGGATGATGAGTGGCGTCTCCCGGTACAGTTACCGGCTCCGGGTTCTACCTTTGCTGCATCCCTTCACTCAAGCCGGTTTTGCTTATTCCCCTCTGCTCCGTCACTCATGGCTGGTGGCTAGATAGCCGGGGCATGACACGGCCACAGACGACCTGTGGGGCTGGCTCACGCCGCGCTCTACTGGCACTCACCTACGCAGGCGCTATCTAACCCCGCCATTCCAAGGGGTGCCATGCTATATCACTGCAAATACAGGAATTTAATGGTCGATCACACTTTAAAAGTGACCATTAGTGAAGTTTTCTAATGAAACCACATGAATTTTTTTCGTGAAAAGAGCTTCACTCGAGACGTGCAACCAAGGCCAATCTGTGCATAAAGAGAGTTGAATGGCACACAGCTGAACCCGAGCTCGGCACTTCAGTCGTACAAAAGCCCGCTCATCAGGGCGCTCCAAAAACAAAAAGCCGGAGCAGATGGCTCCGGCTGATCGATGGGCACCGTCACGCTCACATTAGCGTGGCGATTCATCGTTGTAGAGTCGCCTTATCTCGTTGCGCAGCCACATTACCTTGGCATCCTGATTGTGCCGCTTGTGCCACAGCAGGATGAAGGCGATCTCCAGCTGGGCGTAGAGCTTCTCGGGTAGCGGCAGCGGCATGGCGATCAGATTGCCGTGATGCCGACTGGCATAACCACCGCAGTAGGAAGGAGCCACCGCAATCAGTTCGTGGCTCGACTGGGAGGCGATATGCAGCGCCTGCTCGAAGCTTGAGACCATGATGGGCACCTCCCGCTTCAATCCCTCATCCTCCAGCAGACTGTCGAGAGCCCAGGTATCGTTCGCTTCCCACACCATGCTGATCTGGGGGCAGGCCAGAAAGTTCTCCAGCGACCACTTCTGCTGGAGCAAGGGGTGATCCTTGCGCAGGAACACGACAGGGCGATCGGTGAACAGCACCTCGTGATCGATGTAATAAGGCAAGCGGTTGACCTTGGCCAGGGAGCGGCCATGGGTCTCGCGGGCGCAGAAGCCGAGATCAGCATCGCCATTGACGATGTCGTTGAGGGAGTGGTGATCCCACCCCAGCATCCTGACCACCGAGTTGGGGTACTTCTGGTAGATGGTCATGGGCAGATCGCTCAGGAAGCTGATGTAGAAGGGGGACTCCATCACCAGCGTGAAGCGGGCACCGTCGGGGATCGCCTCGCTATTGAGCGAGGTGATGCTGTCGGTGAGCTGGAACCAGACCTTCAGCTCCTCCTCCAGGGTCAGGGAGAGGTTGGTCGGCTGCAACCCCTGCCGCACCCGCACAAACAGGGGATCGTCAAACCACTCCCGCAATTTGGCCAGAGACTTGCTCACCGCTGACGGAGTGACACAGAGCTTTTTGGCCGCCCCTGCCACACTGCGCTCCTGCATCAGGTACTTGAACACCACCAGCAGGTTCAAATCGAGTTCACCCAGATTGCGCATATCCCCTCTCATCTTCCATCAGCCCTGCGACCGCGCTTCACGAAGCGCGAGCCATGGTAACAGCCCTTTGACGGCCAGGTAACTGAGCAGTGCCAGCAGCAGGGCGCAGATCAGCATTTCGGTCGGGGCAAAGCCAAGTTGGCCCAGCAGCCAGATATAGAGGCCGGAGAGGCTGATCTGCATGATGCAGAGCACCGCGCTGGCAAAGGCCACATTGTGTTGACAACCATCGAGCGCCTCCCCCATCGCCACCCCGAAGCCACAGGAGAAGCCGACACAGACCAGCGCAAACCCCGGCAGCAGCAGATGGATATCGCCCCCCGCCTGCCAGCTGCCGATCAGTGAGCACGCAGCCAGCAGATAGGAGAGATGAGCCACCGCCAGCACTTTCTGTTTGCCCAACCAGCGCAACAGCAGGGGCGTCAGGAAGGAGGTGGACATACTCACGCCGGCCATCACCATCATCACGATGGAATACTGCTCGGTGGTGAAACCAAACTCCTTCATCAGGATCAGCGGCGAGACGCTGACATAGACCAGAATAGAGGTCACGCTGGCACTGGTCAGCAGGGAGAGCAGCATAAAGCGCGGCGAGCACAGCAGGGCAAAAGGCAGCGCAGCGCTACTCCCCGGTTGCCGCGCCGGGCGGGTCTCCTTGAGCAGCAACAAGTTCACAAGACCGCTGATGGCCGCCACCAGCGCCATCGCCACGAAGATCCCGCGCCAGTCAAAATGGGACAGGATGAGGTAACCGAGCACCGGCGCCAGCACCGGGATCACGCAGATGACCCCGTTGATCATCGAGAGCGCCATCGCCAGCCGCTCCTCACTCAGCACATCCCGCAGCACGGTAAAGGTCATGATGTAGAGCGCACCGGCCCCGACCCCCTGCCAGAAACGGCCGAAATAGAACTGACTTATCCCCTCTGCGCTGCCTGCCACCAGCGAGGCGAGGACAAAAATCAGGGCGCCCCCGAGCACCACCCAGCGCCGCCCGAAGCGATCGGCAATCATCCCGCCCAACAGCACGGTGGCCGCCATGCCAAACAGATAGATGGAGAAGGCAGTGTGGATCTGCGCCTCGCTCGCCTGCAGGGCATCGGCAATCTTGGGCACGGCGACCAGATAGAGATCGATCCCGACCGGATAGAGGATGATCATCAGAAAAGTGCACAGCAGGAATACAGGCATGGATGCTCCATAACAGATTGGCGTGCCGATGCCTGCCAGATCACAGCGACAGGCGAACAGTGGCGGGGCCAAGGTGGTGACAAAGCTAGCAACACAGCGCGTCGCAATGGGGCAACTATATGGGTGCCCACCGCCCTCACCTAGTGAAGATATGGCGATCGGTAAATTCCAATCAGGAAATATTCTATTGCGCTGCGTGCCTGGGCGGCCATATTGAATCGAGCAGATTCAGCAATAAACCGGGTCACCTCCCGCTCATTGCCATCCCTGCGCTGCACTTTACCGCCCGTCTGTTATCCGCCTTGGCCCTTGCGGGCGTATAAGCTGTAGGTGCGACGCAATACAGGGAATGTGTATGAAGGGAATGAAAAGAGAAGAGCAGATTGCCGGGCTGCTGGCGGCACTGGAGCAAGTCATTCTGGGCAAGCCGCTGCAACTGAAAATCGCGCTGGTGACCCTGCTGGCGCGCGGTCATCTGCTGATCGAGGATCTGCCCGGCATGGGCAAAACCACCCTGGCCCACGCGCTGTCGCAGGTGCTGGGGCTGGCATGCAGGCGCATGCAGTTCACCGCCGATCTGCTCCCCGCCGACCTGCTGGGGCTTCAGATTTTTGACCCCCAGCAACAAACATTTCGCTTTCACCCCGGCCCCATCTTCACCCAGGTGCTGCTGGCGGACGAGATCAACCGTGCCAGCCCCAAAGTACAAAGCGCCCTGCTGGAGGCTATGGCCGAGGGCAAGGTGAGCATTGAGGGGAATACGCATTCCCTCCCCGATCCATTTTTCGTCATCGCTACCCAGAACCCTGGGGATCAGGCGGGCACCTATCCACTGCCGGAGTCCCAACTCGACCGCTTCGCCGTGCGACTCTCGCTGGGTTTTCCACCACGAGAGGCGGAGCGCCAGTTGCTGCGTGGCCACCAACCGACTGTCCCGTTGCCCGCCATGCTGGATGCTGCCGGGCTCGCCACCTTGCAAAGCGAAGGGGATGCCATCCATGTTTCCGATGCCACCCTCGACTACCTGCTGACACTGGTACACCAGAGCCGCTTTGATGGGGAGCTGCCACAGCCCCTCTCCCCCCGTGCAGCCCAGACCTTGCTGGCGGTGAGCCGGGCCTGGGCGCTGGTGGCGGGGCGGCGCTTTGTCACGGTGGAGGATGTGCAGGCAGTCTTCCCCTATGTGGCCGAGCATCGGCTGCGGGGCAGCTTTGGCGTACAGCACGGCGAAGCCTGTCCCCTGAGCCAGCGATTGCTGGCCAAGGTCGATCCGGACAATCCCTGATGAGCAAATTGTTTGACCGTTGGCAGCAGTGGCGAGCCCGCTGGCAGCAGCGTTGGCTCGATCGCCGCATTCCCCCGGCCCGCCAGATCATGCTGGGTACCCGCAGCCTCTTTATCCTCCCCACCCGCATGGGGCTGCTCTATCTGCTGGTGCTGCTCGCCATCTATCTGCTCGGCACCAATTACCAGAACAATCTGGTGCTGCTGGTGGCCTACTGCCTCGGCAGCCTGTTTATGGCAGCCATGTGGCTCACCCACCGCAATCTGCTGGGGCTGGAGCTGCTGGGTGGCCCGCTGATGCTGGGGGAAGCGGGTAGCCAGCTGCCGATCCGTATCTTGGTGCAGAGCCCGCGCCCGGTGCTGGCACTCCGTTTTAGCCTCAACGAAGGCACCCTCTGGCTGGCACAGGCCGACGCTGTGCCCAGCACAGTTATCCTGCCAGTATCGGGCTCTCGCCGCGGGTCACTGCCCCTTGGTCGATTGCGGGTCGAGAGCTGCTACCCCCTCGGCCTGTTTCGCTGCTGGTCCCTGCTGGACTTGCAACTGGAGGGCTGGCTTTCCCCCAAACCTGCGTTCGGGGCGCTAATGGGGGTACATGCGACCGAAAGCGAGGGTTATCAGGGCCAGCCCGCTCCAGCGCCCCTCGGTGACTTTGATACCCTGCGGACACATCAGGCCGGTGAACCACTGAGCCGGGTCGCCTGGAAGCAACTTGCCCAAGGGCGCGGCCTGCTGACCAAACAGTTCCATGAACCACAGCAGGATGACACTCACCTCACATTGCCGCGGGTCGCAGGCGGGGATCTGGAGCAGCGGCTGGCGGTGCTGGCCTGGTGGTGCGCCGATTACGGCAAGCGGGGCATCCCCTTCACCCTGACGCTGGCAAACCAGACGCTGGGGCCCGATAGTGGCGCCACCTTTGTGCAGCACTGCCTGCTGGCACTAGCCCAGTTCGATGCCACACCACCGAAGAGCACGCCGGATGCTGCTCGATAACCGCCGTCTGTTGCCACTCATCGCCCTGCAACAGCTGCTGCTGGTCGCGGCGCTCTGGCCCCAACTGCAGATCTGGGTGGCGGCGGTGGGCGCCATCACCCTCGGCGTCCGGGCCATGATGCTGTGGCGCGGCTGGCCGCCCCTGCCTGCCCGCGGGTTGGCGCTGCTGGCCATCACTACTGTGCTGTTGCTGGGGCTGCAGTGGCGTGGGCTAGGAACCCTGCCAGCCCTGATCAATCTGCTCTGGCTCGGCTATAGCCTCAAGATGATCGAGGTACGGCGCGAGCGGGATATCGAGCAGGTGCTGCTGCTCGCCTTCTTTCTGATCGCGCTGGCGCTGGTACAACGCCAAAGCATCGGCTGGACGGCCGGGATGGCAGTGGCACTCTGGCTGGCAGTGACCGCGCTGGTGGCAGCCATCGCTCCCGAGCAGAAATGGCCTTGGCGCAGCGCGGGTGGCTCCCTGCTGCTGGCGCTTCCACTGCTTATTACCCTGTTTTTGCTGCTGCCAAGGCTCCCGCCCCTCTGGCAGATGCCCACCACCAGCCGCGCCCTGTCGGGGCTCTCGGAAGAGCTGGCCCCCGGCGATATCAACGAACTGGTCAACTCCTCCGAACTGGCGTTTCGGGTCACTTTTGCCGATGGCCCGCCCCCTGTCCGCGAGCGCTATTTTCCGGTGATGCGCCAAGAGGTTTTCGATGGCCAGCGCTGGTTGCTAAGCCCCGAGATCAGGGCGTGGCAGCGGACGGTGCCGGTGCAAAACGGGCTCACCCTTCTGGCATCCTCTTCTCAGGCCAACTCTCAACTGGCAGATAGTCCGTTACCCGCCGGGAGCTACGAGGTGATCGCCGAGCCCCAGCGCCACCGCTGGGCCTTTGCCCTGAGTGAACCGCGCCTGCTGGCGGGCCCGGTGCTGCTTACCCCTCTCGACACCCTCTATCGTCAGGGGAGCGGCGAGGTGGCGATCCGCTATCGCATTGGCCGCGGCGAAGCGCTGCCCGAGGATGACCACCAAGCCGCCCAGCGCAACCTGCAACTGCCAGCCGAGGGCAACCCGAGAGCGCGAGCTCACGGCCAAGGGCTGGCTGTGCGCTATCCAGAACGCGCTGCGCTGGTCGCAGCCCTGCTCGCGCAGTTTCGCAGCCAATCCTATTACTACACTCTGACCCCGCCACGGCTTGGCAGTGACGGGGTGGATGAGTTCCTGTTCGATACCAAACGCGGCTTTTGCGGCCACTACGCCATGGCGACCGCTTTCGTACTACGCGCCGCCGGTATTCCGGCACGGCTGGTCACCGGTTATCTCGGCGGTGAGTGGAATCCAAGGGGCAACTATTTGGCGGTGCACCAGTTCGATGCTCACGCCTGGGTAGAGTATCTCGATGAAGGGGGAAAGTGGCGGCGAATCGACCCCACGGCGGCAGTGGCACCGGAGCGCATTGAAGACGGCGTGAGGGAGGCGCTGAGCGACGAGTTTACCGCCGCCGACCCCCTCACTTTGCAGCGTTATCGCAACTGGGCTCTGCTCAATCAACTGCGCTGGTGGGGCAACAATATCGACTACCAGTGGAGTCGCTGGGTGATTGGTTACGATGCGGGTCAGCTCTGGCAACAAATCGGCCTGCGCTGGCCCGCACTGGCGGGACACACTCCCTGGTTTATCCTCGCCAGCCTGATGCTGGTCGCCCTGCTGGTGAGCCTGCCCCTGCTGTTGCCCGCCCGCCTGCCGCCAGAGCGGCGCATCTGGCAGCCCCTGCTCAAACGGGGTAAACGCAGCGGCTACCCACCAGAGCCCGCCGAGAGCATGGGGGCATGGTGCGAGCGGCTGGCACGGCTGCGTCCCGACCTTGCCCATCCCCTGCTAAAGAGTGCGTGGCTCTATCGACTCTGGCGTTATGCCCCCCTCAGCAAACGGCAACAAGGGCGCTGCTGGCGCCAGTTACGACGGCGTGTCAGACAACTCGCCCAGCGCTGGGATCAACAGCCAGCGAGTGCACCGTAAAAGAAGGGGGGAGCCACCGGCTCCCCCCTTCAGGTTTTAATCAAGAGGTTTGATTCACCGCTTGTTACTTTTTGGTCGGATTGTCCCAGATCCCCTCTTCCAGCTGGGAGCGGATCTCGGGGTATTTGTTGGCATCGAAGGTGGGCACCTTGCCCAGCCGGAGCTGGTCGTTGTAATCCTTCGCCAGCTTGATGGCGACGCTGGAGAGCAGCAGGATCGCCACCAGGTTGACGATGGCCATCAGACCCATGGAGACATCCGCCATGGCCCACACGATCGGCAACTCACCCACGGCGCCGAACATCACCATCCCCAGTACGAACACCCGGAACAGCATCAGGCCGCCCTTGTGGTTGTGCTCGAGGAACACCAGATTGGTCTCGGCATAGGAGTAGTTCGCCACGATAGAGGTGAAGGCGAAGAAGAAGATGGCCGCAGCAATAAAGATGTTGCCACCGCTGCCAATCTGGGAGGAGAGCGCCCGCTGGGTCAGCTCGACACCGGTCACGCCGGAGCCCGGCTCAAACTGACCGGACATCAGGATGATGGCAGCGGTACAGCTGCAGATGACGATAGTGTCCATAAAGACCCCCAGCATCTGCACATAACCCTGAGAGGCCGGGTGCGGCGGATAGGGAGTGGCAGTCGCCGCAGCGTTGGGCGCAGAGCCCATGCCCGCTTCGTTGGAGAAGAGACCACGCTTGATACCGTTGATCATCGCCTGGGAGATGGCATAACCGAGCGCACCCGAGCCTGCCTGCTCAATCCCGAAGGCGGACTTGATGATCAGCATGAAGACATGGGGCAACTCGGTGATGTTCATCGCCACGATCACCAGCGCCAGCAGGATGTAGGCCAGTGCCATAAAGGGCACTACCAGCTCGGCAAAACGGGCAATGCCACGAATGCCGCCGAAGATAATCAGGCCGGAGAGCGCCACCAGCGCCAGACCGCTGACCCAGTCAGGAATGCCAAACGCCACCTTCATCGCCAGACTGATGGAGTTGGCCTGCACCGCGTTGAACACCAGGCCAAATGCCAGGATCAGGCAGAGCGAGAAGACCACCCCCATCCAGCGCATGCCAAGGCCTTTCTCCATGTAGTAGGCCGGGCCACCACGGTAGTTGCCATCCTCATCCTTGACCTTGTAGAGCTGGGCCAGAGTGCTTTCAACGAAGGCGGTCGCCATGCCGATAAAGGCAATCAGCCACATCCAGAAGATGGCGCCGGGGCCACCCAGATAGATGGCGACAGCCACACCGGCCAGGTTGCCGGTGCCGACACGGGCGGCAAGGCTGGTACAGAGGGCCTGGAAGGAGGAGATGCCTGCGTTGTCCGATTTACGGCTGTTTTTCAGCACGGAAAACATGTGGCCAAAGTGACGGATCTGGATAAAACCCAGGCGGAAGGTGAAAAAGATACCGACCCCGATGAGCAGGTAGATGAGCACGGCTCCCCACATCAGGTCGTTTAGCATCGCAATCAAGGTGTCCATAATTCTCTCGTTGTTATTCACATCCATGGCCAGTCTGCGCTGACCGTTTTCTGTCTGTCGTTTAATTAGCGTTTCGCTAAAGGGGCGGAATCTAGCACAGCGGGAGAGCCCGGAATAGTGATCCCGGTCACGCGAGACACAAAAAACGAACGGTAAAAGCCCATAAAGCTCCATTTAAATCGCAAACTTTCAACAAACTCAATAATTCAATCAGACAGGCCACCATTAAGCCCCATAAGAGAACCATTTTGATATATCCCTGATGAGCTATGCGAAAACGCAAACGCTTGCCTGAAATGGCTTTCAAACTGCGATATTTCGCCAAACGTTTTCTCTGTAATTAAATTTCAAGTACGTAGCGAGATAATTTATGTGATCGACGACACAAATATGGATATTGGCTAAAAAAGTTCAGCTGAAAGCAAACCGGAGCGAGGTCGGGAGGAAATGTAAAAAACCTTACTAATCATATAGTTTCAAGCCATAAAACGGGATCACTCAACAGTCTGAATGTTTAACAACCAAGCGCCCCTATTGCAGGATGCAGCACATCAGTATTAATTAGGCAGGCAATGACGATGGGCCGCCCCCATCGCGCTTTTCTGAGCCTGAGGCACCAAGATCCTGTAATTTTATTTCAGAACCACCGTCTCAAGCCCGCAACCCAGGGATTACTCCCTCATTAAGAGATGATATTCGCTATGGCCGATAAATTAACCCAGCTGAAAGCCCTGACCACTGTTGTTGCCGACACCGGCGATATCGAAGCCATCAAACGCTATCAGCCCATCGATGCCACCACCAACCCCTCTCTGGTTCTGAAGGCCTCCGAGATCCCCGAGTACGCTCCGCTGATCGAAGACGCCATCAAGTGGGCCAAAGCCCAGAGCCAGGACAAGGCACAGCAAATCATCGACGCGGGCGACAAGCTGGCCGTCAACATCGGTCTGGAAGTGCTGAAGATCGTTCCGGGCCGTATCTCTACCGAAGTGGATGCCCGTCTCTCCTTCGATACCGAAGCCAGCATCGCCAAGGCCCGCAAACTGATCCGTCTCTACAACGAAGCCGGCATCAGCAACGACCGCATTCTGATCAAGCTGGCCTCCACCTGGGAAGGGGTCCGTGCCGCTGAAGTACTGGAGAAAGAGGGTATCCAGTGCAACCTGACCCTGCTGTTCTCCTTCGCCCAGGCCCGTGCCTGTGCCGAAGCCGGTGCCTTCCTGATCTCCCCGTTCGTGGGTCGTATCCTCGACTGGTACAAGGCCAAAAATGGCCGTGATTACACCGCCAGCGAAGATCCGGGCGTGGTCTCCGTCACCTCCATCTACAACTACTACAAGCAGCACGACTACCCGACCGTGGTGATGGGCGCCAGCTTCCGCAACACCGGCGAGATCCTGGAACTGGCCGGTTGCGACCGCCTGACCATTGGCCCGGCCCTGCTGGAAGAGCTGAGCAAGACCGAAGGCGCCGTGGTACGCAAACTGGACTACACCGGTGAGCGCAAGGCCAAACCGACCCCGATGACCGAAGCCGAATTCCGCTGGGAACTGAACCAGGATGCCATGGCTCACGAGAAGCTGGGCGAAGGCATCCGCATGTTTGCCATCGACCAGGGCAAGCTGGAAACCATGCTGGCAAGCCGCCTGTAATCGGTTCTTTTTTCTGATAAAAACCGGGCCCCCACCAAGGGGCCCGGTTTTTTTTCATGGGCTTTTTTAGCGCTGTCATAGAGTCGTCACGAAAACGTTTTAATTTCAGATTCGTTATGTTATACGGGTGGTGAAAACGATAAAAACCAAGGAGGGAGCCATGGAAATGTTCAACTTCGATTATGACGAGGTGGTTGAACTCGGTTCGCGTAGCCGCGGGACAACGGGAAAAAAACGTAAATGGCGTGAAATCGAGGCGTTGAAAGACAAACATCGCCTGCAGAAGGAGCTGCAATCCATCGATATCGCCTATGAAGGTCTTACAGACGAGATTGAACTGTAATACCACCAGACACCTGTAAAAGCGCTCCGCATAGTCGGGGCGCTTTTTTATGCCGCTATCGGATGATCAAGCGGCTTGTCATGCCACCGCTAACGATGCCACAGGATGCAGCGGGCAGGCGACAGACAACGCGTTGCCGCAGTCCCTGACAGCCCTCACGAACAGCGTGGCATACCAACCCTTCCCCTCACCCGCGAAGAGTGAGCAGCGCCGTTTCAGGGCGCGTTGGCACAATCACCGCAAGACAGGTCATCAGCAATAAAAAACCCCCGTCGATGACGGGGGCCTGAATAGTCGGGGTTGACGGCAGCGCTTAGCAGTAGCCGTAGCCCAGCAGACGCTGGTAGCGCTGCTCCAGCAGTTGCTCGGTATCGAGCGGACGCAGGGCGTCCAGATCCTGCTTGATGCGGGCCTTGAGGTTTTTGGCCATCTTCTCCACATCGCGGTGGGCACCGCCGAGGGGCTCGTCGATCACGTGGTCGATCAGCTTGAGCTCTTTCAGACGCTGGGCAGTGATACCCATCGCTTCGGCAGCCACAGAAGCCTTGTCAGCGCTCTTCCACAGGATGGAGGCACACCCTTCCGGCGAGATGACGGAGTAGGTGGAGTACTGCAGCATGTTGACGCGGTCACCCACCCCGATTGCCAACGCACCACCGGAGCCACCCTCACCGATCACGGTGCAGACAACCGGCACGGTCAAACCGGCCATCACTTTCAGGTTGCGGGCAATCGCTTCGGACTGGCCACGCTCTTCGGCACCCACGCCGGGGTAAGCGCCCGGGGTGTCGATAAAGGTGATGATCGGCATCTTGAAGCGCTCGGCCATCTCCATCAGACGCAGGGCCTTGCGGTATCCTTCCGGACGCGGCATGCCGAAGTTGCGCTTGATCTTCTCTTTGGTCTCGCGACCCTTCTGGTGACCAATCACCATCACCGGCTCGCCGTCGAGACGGGCGATGCCGCCGACGATAGCCTTGTCATCGGCATAGGCGCGATCGCCAGCCAACTCGTCAAAATCGGTGAAGATATGCTCGATATAGTCAAAGGTGTAGGGGCGCTGGGGATGACGCGCCATCTGGGATACCTGCCAGGCACCCAGATCACCGAAGATCTTCTTGGTCAGCTCTTCGTTTTTCTTCTCCAGCCGGCGGATCTCGTCTTTCAGATCCACGGCGTGATTGCCTTCACTCACATGTTTGAGTTCATCAATCTGCGCCTGCAACTCGGCAATCGGCTGTTCAAAATCCAGAAAAAGACTCATAGGGCCTTAGAACCTCTAATCAAAAACCAATTCAACCCGCTCTCGTCCAAGCAGGACTCGCAAGTCATCTATCAGTTGATCGGTGGGCGTCACCCGCCACTCGGTACCGAGCGTCAATCGCACCCGGGAGCCGGGGCGACGATAGTTTACCTGAACCGGACAGACTCCGGCACGGGCGGGCTCCAAAATCTCGCACAAACGCGGGAAAAAGCGATCATCAATCCGCTGTTCATCGAGGGAGATACGGATTGCTCTGGCAAAACGCTCCCTCGCATCGTTGATATCCAGTAATTCTCGAGCCGACATTTTAAGGCCACCGGAGAAGTCATCAAAGCTGACCTGTCCAGAAACCACCAAAATGCGGTCTTTTTGCATCAATTCTTCATATTTTTCCAGCGCTTCACTGAACAGGGTCACATCGAGGCGACCGGAACGGTCGTCCAGGGTGAAGATCCCCATCTTGTTGCCACGCTTGGTCACCATGCTGCGAGCCGCGATCACCAGCCCCGCCGCCGTGGTTACGGTATCGCGGGAGGTGGGATGCAGATCGCACAGGCGACCCGAGGTATAACGACGCAACTCGCTGCTGTACTGGTTGATGGGGTGGCCGGTGAGATAGAGCCCGAGGGTCTCGCGCTCCCCTTCCAACCACACCTTGTCAGGCCAGTGCGGCACATTGGCAAACGCCTTCTTGACGTCGTCAATCTCTTCGGTAAGCACGCCGAACATGTCGACCTGCCCCACCGCCTGCGCCTTGGCGTGCTGCTCGGCGGCACGCATCGCCTCCTCCAGCGTTGCCATCAGGGCGGCGCGGTGGGGGCCGAGCCGATCCATGGCGCCGGAGAGGATCAGCTTCTCCATCACCCGCTTGTTGAGCTTCTTGATGTCGACCCGGTTGCAGAAGTCGAACAGATCGCGAAACGGGCCGTCCTGATCCCGGGCGCTCAAGATTGCATCGATGGGGCCTTCACCGACCCCTTTCACCGCCCCGATCCCGTAAACGATATGGCCATCTTCGTTGACCGAGAAGCGATAGCGACCGGTGTTCACATCCGGTGGGATCACGGTGAGCCCCATCCGCTGGCACTCATCAACCAGGGTCACGATCTTGTCGGTGTTGTCCATATCGGCGGTCATCACCGCCGCCATGAACTCGGCCGGGAAGTGGGTCTTGAGCCAGAGGGTCTGGTAGGAGACCAGCGCATAGGCGGCGGAGTGGGATTTGTTAAAGCCGTAGCCCGCAAACTTCTCCACCAGATCGAAGATCTTCATCGCCAGTTCGCCGTCGACGCCATTCCTGACGGCACCCTCCTCGAAACCGGCTCGCTGCTTGGCCATCTCCTCGGGCTTTTTCTTACCCATAGCCCGGCGAAGCATGTCTGCGCCACCGAGCGTGTAGCCCGCCAGGGTCTGGGCGATCTGCATCACCTGCTCCTGATAGAGGATGATGCCGTAGGTCGGTTCCAGAATCGGTTTCAGGCTCTCGTGCTGCCACTTCTCGTCCGGATAGGAGATCGCTTCATTACCGTGCTTGCGGTCGATGAAGTTATCCACCATGCCTGACTGGAGCGGGCCCGGTCGGAACAGGGCCACCAGTGCGATCATGTCTTCGAAGCAGTCGGGGCGCAGCCGCTTGATGAGATCCTTCATGCCGCGGGATTCGAGCTGGAATACCGCCGTGGTCTCGTAGCGCTGCAGCAGGTCGAACGACTTCTTGTCATCAATGGGGATGGCGGCGATGTCCACCGGCGGCTTGCCCTCTTTGGCAAGACGCGGGTTTATCATGCCGAGCGCCCAGTCGATGATGGTGAGGGTCCGCAGACCCAGGAAGTCGAACTTCACCAGACCGGCGTATTCCACGTCGTTCTTGTCGAACTGGGTGACCGGGTGATGGCCTTCGTCATCGCAGTAGAGCGGCGCAAAGTCGGTAATCTTGGTGGGCGCGATCACCACGCCACCGGCGTGTTTACCGGCGTTGCGTACGACCCCTTCCAGGCGGCGTGCCATGTCGATGAGGTCTTTGACCTCCTCATCCTGCTCGTAGAGCTCGGGCAGCTTGGGCTCGGCCTCGAATGCCTTGGCAAGCGTCATGCCCGGATCCGGCGGGATCAGCTTGGAGATGCGATCTACAAAGCCGTAAGCGTGGCCCAGCACCCGGCCCACATCCCGCACCACCGCCTTGGCCGCCATGCTGCCGAAGGTGATGATCTGGGATACCGCATCCCGGCCATACATGTCGGAGACGTGCTCGATCACCTCGTCGCGTCGGTCCATGCAGAAGTCGACGTCGAAGTCGGGCATGGATACCCGCTCGGGGTTCAGGAAACGTTCGAACAGCAGGTCAAATTCCAGCGGGTCAAGGTCGGTGATCTTGAGGGCGTAAGCCACCAGAGAGCCCGCCCCCGAGCCCCGGCCCGGACCAACGGGAATGCCGTTGTCCTTGGACCACTGAATAAACTCCATCACGATGAGGAAGTAACCCGGGAAGCCCATCTGGTTGATTACTTTCAGCTCAACATCGAGACGCTCGTCATACTCGGGACGACGCTCGGCCCGCACCGCCGGATCCGGAAACAGGAACTCGAGACGCTCCTCCAGACCCTCTTTCGATTTGGCCACCAGAAAATCTTCGGTGGTCATGTCGCCGGTCGGGAAGTTGGGCAGGAAATATTCGCCGAGACGCACCGTCACGTTGCAACGCTTGGCGATCTCCACCGTGTTTTCCAGCGCTTCGGGGATATCGGCAAACAGCTCGGCCATCTCCTCCTGACTGCGCAGGTACTGCTGGGGGCTGTAGCGACGGGGACGGCGTTTGTCCATCAGGGTATAGCCATCGTGTATGGCAACCCGGATCTCGTGGGCATCGAAGTCATCGGCGTTGAGGAACACCACCTCGTTGGTGGCGACCACCGGCAGCTCGAACTCGGTGGCGATGGCCACCGCCATGTGCAGATAGACCTCTTCGTCGGGTCGACCGGTACGCAACAGTTCGAGGTAGTAGGCATCGGGGAAGTGAGTCTGATAGAAGGCGACACACTGCTCGGTCATCTGCCGGTTGCCCTTGAGCAGGAACTTGCCCACATCCCCCTCGCGCCCGCCGGAGAGGACGATCACCCCCTTGGCATGCTCGGCGAGCCAGCTCTTGTCGATAACCGGACGCCCCTGCACGTGGCCGCGCTGGTAACCGCGGGAAATAAGCAGGGTGATGTTCTGGTAGCCGTCGTTATCCATGGCGAGCAGGGTGAGACGGAACTGCTCGCCGCCGAGCTCATCGCTCTGCACCCAGAAGTCGGCACCGACGATGGGTTTGATCCCCTTGCCGTGGGCTGCGCCATAGAAGCGCACCAGACCACACATGTTCATCTGATCGGTCAGCGCCAGCGCCGGCATGTTGTTGGCCGCCGCCGCCCCGACGATGGGGTTGATCTTCTGCAGGCCATCGACCATGGAGAAGTCGGAGTGGACTCGCAGGTGGATAAAACGGGGGTCAGCCATCGTCATCTCCTCTCGCTGCTCAAACTAAATGGCATGGTCTACTCGATCCCCAATGCGCGGCGCACCGGTTTGAAGCTCTTGCGATACTCCGGCAACGGGCCGCGCTCGGCCAGAATGGCGAGATGCTCCGCAGTCGGATAGCCCTTGTGGCGGGCAAAACCATATTCGGGATGACGGCTGTCCAGCTCGGTCATCTCCGCATCGCGGGTCACCTTGGCGAGGATCGAGGCGGCGCTGATGGCGGCCACCAGGCTATCGCCCTTGACCACGGCACGCGCCTCCATCGGCAAACTTGGGCAGCGGTTGCCATCGATGAAGACCAGCTCGGGGGTGACCTTCAATCCCGCCACGGCGCGCTGCATCGCCAGCATGGTGGCATGCAGGATGTTGAGCTCGTCGATCTCCTCCGGAGTGGCGCGACCGATGGCCCAGGCGAGCGCTTTCTCTTTGATCTCGTCAAACAGCGCCAGCCGCTTCTTCTCGGAGAGCTTCTTGGAGTCGTTGAGCCCCGCGATTGGCTTGGCGGGATCGAGAATGACCGCAGCGGTGACCACGTCACCCACCAGGGGGCCACGACCCACTTCGTCCACACCGGCAACCAGCTTGTCGTCAGGAATATCGATCATCATCTTGTAGCCTTGAATCAAAACAGGCCCCGTGGGGCCTGACAGGGGGTCGACTGACGCGGCATCACCGCTCGGAAAACGGATTAACGGGCTGTGCGGCGCAATCGACGGTCCGAAATAGCGTTATCTGCCGAGCAGATCCGCCACCGCATCGGCGGCCTGCGAGTCGGCATTGCAGCGGATCAGCTGATGCAGCTCGGTGAAGGTGTTGACCAGCGCACTGTTGTCGTGCTCGAAGTACTTGCTCACCTCTTCCACCAGATTCTCCGGGGTACACTCGTGCTGGATGAGTTCCGGCACCAGCATGCGACCGGCGAGCAGGTTGGGCAGAGAGACAAATTCGGTCTTCACCAGTCGCTGGGCCAGCCAGTAGCTGAAGGGCTTGAGCTTGTAGCCCACCACCATCGGCTTTTTCACCAGCATGGCTTCGAGCGCCGCAGTGCCAGAGGCCAGCATCACCACGTCGGCGGCGATCATCGCCTCGCGGCCCTGCCCTTCCAGCAGCACCATGTCGAGACCCGGCGCTACCTCAGCCTTGATGGCCATAAACTGCTCGCGCCGTTTCTGGTTGACCAGCGGCACGATGAAGCCGAGATCCGGATAGCGCACCGTCAGGTGTTTGCACGCCTCGAGAAACAGGGGAGACATAAAGCCCACTTCTGCGGTGCGGCTGCCCGGCAGCACCGCCAGCCAGCGGCGATTGGCATCGATACCGAGATTGCGACGCACGGCTGCCTGATCCGGCACCAGCGGAATATCGTCCGCCATGGTGTGACCGACAAAACGGCAAGGGGCATCGAAGCGGTCGTAGAAGGCTTTCTCGAACGGCAGGAAGGCGAGCACCATGTCGGTAGCGGCCTTGATCTTGTGAATGCGGTTCTGGCGCCAGGCCCACACAGAGGGGCTGACATAGTGAACCGTCTTGATACCGGCGCGGCGCAGTTTCAGCTCCACTCCGATATTGAAATCCGGTGCATCCACGCCGATAAAGATATCGGGCGGATTGGCAATAAAGTGGCGCAGCAGTTCGCGACGGACCTTGAGGATGCGCGGCAGACGGCCAAGCACCTCGGTGATCCCCATGACGGAGAGCTCTTCCATCTCGAACAGTGCCTTGACGCCGAGGGCCTGCATCCGCGGCCCTGCGATCCCTTCGAACTGCGCATCTGGGTAGCGGGCTTGCAGCTCGCGCACCAGACCGGCAGCCAGAATGTCGCCGGAGACTTCTCCGGCGACGATACCGATACGAACCGGATCAGGCACGGATGATCCCGCGCTCGTTATCTTTGAGGAAGTCCACATAGAGCTGGACGGCCGGTTCGGCTTGCGCCATCTCGATCAGCACCGGCAGCACCTCTTCGATGGTCTTGCCTGAGCGGAAGATCTCTTTGTAGGCACGCTTGACGGCAGAGATGGCCTCGGCGCTGAAACCGCGGCGACGCAGACCTTCAGAGTTGACCCCGAACGGCTTGGCGTAGTTGCCGGCGGCCATCACGTAAGGCGGCACGTCCTTGTTCAGGGCGGCGCAGCCACCGACGAAGGCGTGGGAACCAACGCGGCCAAACTGGTGAATGGCGGAGAGACCACCAAAGATCACGAAGTCACCGATCACCACGTGGCCCGCCAGGGTCGCGTTGTTGGCGAAGATGCAGTTGTCACCGATGATGCAGTCGTGGGCAACATGAACGTTGACCATGAACAGGTTACCGCTGCCCACCTTGGTCAGGCTCTGATCCTGAATGGTGCCACGGTGGAAGGTGCAGTTCTCGCGAATAACGTTGTTGTCGCCAATTTCGAGGAAGGTGCGCTCACCGGCGTACTTCTTGTCCTGGCAATCCTCACCGATGGAGGTGTGCTGGAAGATCTTGTTGCCGCGACCAATCTTGGTCGGGCCCTTGATCACCACATGGGAACCTACCCAGGTGTTGTCACCGATTTCCACCTCGGCGCCGATGACAGAAAAGGGGCCGATTTCAACCCCTTTACCGATCACGGCAGACTCATGGACGATGGCTGTATCGTGAATGATGGCAGTCTGGTCGATCACGTGTGTTAAACCTCGCGTTTGGCGCACATCAGCTCGGCGGTACAGACCACTTCACCATCGACGGTGGCGACACCGGTGAACTTGGCAATACCGCGACGCTCTTTCAGGAACTCCACGTCCAGCACCAGTTGGTCACCGGGGCCGACTGGGCGCTTGAAACGAGCGTTGTCGATTGAGGCAAAATAGTAGAGTTCGTTGGGAGACGGCTTGCCCACCATGGTAAAGGCCAGGATACCGGTGGCCTGTGCCATCGCTTCCAGGATCAGTACGCCCGGGAACACCGGCTTGGCCGGGAAGTGCCCCTGGAAGATCGGCTCGTTGAACGAGACGTTCTTGATGGCGCGCAGGGTTTTGCGCTCATCGCTGATCTCGTAGTCGTCTACACGATCCACCATCAGAAACGGATAACGGTGGGGCAGCAGATCCATGATTTCCTGGATACCCAGGCTCTTCTTTTCAGTAGTCAAAACAGTACCCTATACCAATCGTGATTATTCTTGATCCAGCTTCTTCTCAAGCTTGCTTAACCGCTTGTGCATCTCTTCGATACGCATCACCCGGGCGGCGGTCTTGCGCCACTCTTTATTGGTTTGCAGAGGGATGCCGGAAGAGTAGACACCGGGCTCGGTAATGGGTCGCATCACCATGGCCATACCGGTGACGGTGGCCTGGTCGCAGATCTCCATATGCCCGTTAAAGACGGAAGCGCCGCCAATGATACAGTATTTGCCGACCTTGAGACTACCAGCCATCACGGTAGAGCCCGCCACGGCGGTGCCGTAACCGATCTCCACGTTGTGGGCGATCTGGCACTGGTTGTCGATGATGACGTTGTCAGCGATGCGGGTATCTTCCAGCGCACCGCGATCAATGGTGGTACAGGCACCGATCTCGACCCGGTTGCCAATAGTCACACCGCCGAGCTGGGGGATCTTGATCCACTCGCCACGCTCGTTGGCATAACCGAAACCATCGGCGCCGATCACTGTGCCGGATTGAACCAGACAGTCGGTGCCCATGGTCACATTGTGATAGAGGGTGACGTTGGCCCATAGCCGGGAGCGGGCTCCCAGCCGGGTATTTTTGCCAACAAAACAGCCCGGGCCAATGCGTACATCGTCACCCAGCACGACGCCGGATTCGATCACTGCATTGGCGCCGATGGACACTCTCTCGCCCAGTTGCACGTCAGCCGCGATAACGGCGCTCGGATGAATATCCGTGGCCGGCTGCGGGGTGGTGTCCAGCAGTTGGGCTACCCGGGCAAAGCCCACATAGGGGTCTTTGAGCACCAGGGCATTGGTGGGACAAAATGGCAGATCCGCTTCTGTAATGAGCACGGCGGTCGCCTTGCTCTGCTCCAGATAGTGCCGGTACTTTTTGTTGGACAGGAAGGTGATATCCCCCTCCCCGGCCTTTTCCAGTGTCGCTACCTTGCGGATTTCCAGGGTTCCGTCGCCATGGACCTGGGCCCCCAGTTGCTGGGCCAGCTGTGCGAGAGTGAATGCCATCAATTAGTTGCTCTTGCTTACCTGAGAAATAACCTGGCCGGAGATGTCCAGCTTGCTGGCGGCATACGGGGCGGCATTGCGCTCCAGCACCAGATCGTAACCATTGCTCTTGGCGATGGAATCGATGGCAGCCTGTACCTTGGTCAGGATCTTGTTGCGCTCTTCGGACTGACGGCGACCGTTGTCCTGCTCAAAGGCTTGACGCTTCTGGTTGAACTCCATCTGCAGCTTGGCCAGCTTCTCCTGGTTCTGCTTCTTCTGCTCGGCGCTCATGAAGGCTTCATCCTTGCGGAACTTCTCGACCAGCTTCTGGCCTTCCTGTTCCAGCTTCTGCAGCTCACGCATACGCGGCTCGAATTCACCTTTCAGCTTGGCTGCAACGGCTTCACGCTGGGGCAGCTTTTGGAAGACTTCGCCCATATCAACCACGGCGATCTTGGTCTCAGCGAAGGCAGAACCCATGCCGGCAGCCATCAGTGCAAAGCTCAAACCAGCTACTTTCAACGCTTTATTCACACTTACTCCTTGTTCCCTCATGGCGAGGGCTACCTGATTTACCCGATTATGCAAGCGGCGTTAGGACCGTCTTGTTACCTGGTGAGGCACGCATACCGCGCGTCCCATCATTGAAGACCCCCACCGCATGGGTGGGGGCGAAACTCTGCTTAGAAGGTACGACCGATGTTGAAGGAGAAGACTTCGGTGCGATCCCCTTCGTATTTCTTGATCGGCTTGGCCAAGGCAAACACCAGCGGGCCCATCGGCGAGAGCCACTGCAGGGAGACACCGGCAGAGACCCGGATATTGCCCGGGTTGGAGTAGTCCTGGCTCAGATAGTTGCAATCAGAACCGGCGGCGCAAGGATATGCCCCGTTGGCAAAATCAGTGCTCCATACGGTACCTGCGTCCATAAAGACGGTTGAACGGATCTGCGGACGATAGGTCTCGGAGACGAACGGGGTCGGGAAGACAAGCTCCAGTGAGGCGACGGCCAGAGCGTTACCGCCTACCGAGGTGTCGGAACCTTCGTAGTAGCCAGTTTCACACGGCTGAGAACCCGTGCAACTGCCAGCACCCGGCTTGTTGTAGGTCTTGTAGATCGCCTTGGGACCAATGGTATTGCTCTTGAAGCCACGTACCGTATCGAAACCACCGGCATAGTAGTTCTCGAAGAACGGCAGCATGGAGTCATCGCCATAGCCGTTACCGTAGGAGACACGACCCTTGCCGATCATTACCCAACTGTGATCCGCATCGAGCGGGAAGTAGTGGGCATCTTCGGCAGAGAGCTTGTAGTACTGCAGCTCCATGCCCGGTACGGTCACCTTGGCGTTGATACGCTGACGATCGCCAGAAGTCGGGAACATCCCCTTGTTCAGGGTAGAGCGGGTCCAGCCAGCGGTGACATCAACGGTCACGAAATCGAGGTTGGAACCATCCTGTGAATAGGCATTCCAGAACTGATCCATCTGTACCGACTGGCGGTTATCGTTCCACTGATCCCAGCAGTAGGTATTGCCATCAGTATCCGGATTGTCCTTCAGACACTCCTGATAGTTCTGGGCATTGAATGACGGACGGCTCAACTTGGTGCTCTCGATACCGGTGCTGAAGTCGAGACGGTTGAACTCGTTGACCGGGAAGCCGCTGGAGAGACGGAAACCGATGGTTTCATTCTCGTAATCAACAATATCGGCATCATCGGCGCGGAACTGGTTGTAGTAGACCCGACCACCCAGGCTGACACCATCCACTGTGAAGTAGGGGTCGTTGTAGCTCAGGTCAACGTTCTTGGAGTAGTCGTTGGTGCTGGCGTTGATGGAGACCTTTTTACCGGTACCCATAAAGTTGTCCTGGGAGATCCCCGCCTGCAGGCTCAGACCCGATTCGGTACCGTAACCGATACCGGCGTTGATGGAGCCTGCTGGCTGCTCCTTGACCTTGAAGTCGAGGTCAACCAGGTCATCGTTGCCCGGCACCCGCTTGGTGTCCACTTCGACGCTCTCGAAGTAGCCAAGACGGTTGAGACGACTCTTGGACTGCTCGATGTTGTCGGAGGAGAGCCAGGTACCCTCCATCTGGCGCATCTCGC
Source organism: Aeromonas sp. R5-4 (assembly GCF_040908215.1). Lineage (NCBI taxonomy): Bacteria > Pseudomonadati > Pseudomonadota > Gammaproteobacteria > Aeromonadales > Aeromonadaceae > Aeromonas > Aeromonas sp. R5-4. The sequence goes on from NZ_JBFODG010000013.1 coordinate 160,821, forward strand.
GACGCAGCACCTGATCTTCGGTGGTGGCGTTACCGCTGAAGTTGATGTTGCGCACATAGACACGGGGGCCAGGCTCAACGTTGACGATCAGCTCCACTTCTTTGGTCTTGTCATTGACCTGCGGGAAGGTGACCACTTTCGGATAGGCGTAGCCGTAACGGCCGAGGAACTTGGAGAGCACCTCTTCGGTATGAGTCACCTGACTGGCGGAGTAGGTGCTGCCGGCAGCGATCGGGATCAATCCCTTCATCTCGCCACCGCGATCGATCAAGTCACCCTTGAGCTGGACACCGGAGACCTTGTACTGATCCCCTTCCTTGATGTTGAGGGTGACGTAGACGCCCTTCTTGTCGGGGGTCATGGAGACCTGGGTAGACTCCTGCTGGAAGCGGATATAGCCGCGGTCCATGTAGTAGGAGCGCAGGGTCTCGATATCACCGGCCAGCTTCTGCTTCTGATAGCGCTGGTCGGCGGTGAAGTTCCACCAGGGCACTTCATCGCGCAGGGAGAGCTGGGCAATCAGCTTCTCTTCAGGGAAGACGCTGTTGCCGACGATGTTGATCTGCTGGATCTTGGCCGCTTCCCCTTCCACGAAGGTGAACTTGAGGTCGACCCGGTTGCGCGGCAACGGAGTGACGATGGCCTTGACCTTGGCGGAGTATTTACCCACGCCATAGTAGAAATCTTCCAGTCCCTTCTCGAGGGAGGTGAGTACGGTGCGATCCAGCGGATCACCCACACGGATACCGGAAGACTCCAGACTCTGGGTCAGTTGCTCCTCTTTGATATCCTTGTTGCCGGCAAACTCGATGCTGGAGATGGTCGGACGCTCCTTGACCATCACCTGCAGCACCTGGCCATCACGGTAAACCTTCACATCCTCGAAGTTCCCCGAGGCATAGAGCTTTTTGATGGCGCTGGCCAGAGCCACGGAGTCGACGGTATCACCGACCCGGATCGGCAGGTTCAACAGTGCGGCACCCAGGGTCACCCGTTGCAGACCTTCGACCTGGATATCTTGCACCACAAAAGAGGCAGGGGCCGCCTGGGCCAGGAAACTGGCACCCAGCAGGCAACTCAACACCAATGCTTTTTTAACAGCCATTTTGTTCTTATGTGTCCTTGTTGATGCTCTGGCCTCAGAGGCGAGCGAAATCGTTAAACAGCGCAATGCCCATCAATAACATCAGAATGGCGGCGCCGATCCTGAAACCCACTTCCTGTATTTTCTCTGATACCGGCTTGCCGGTGACCGCTTCGATCAGGAAATAGACCAGATGGCCACCATCGAGCACCGGCAGGGGGAACAGATTGATAATCCCCAGGTTGACACTGATCAGCGCCAGAAAACTCAAGAAATAGACCAGACCATAGTCGGCACTGCTGCCAGCGCCCTTGGCAATGGAGATGGGGCCGCTCAGGTTGTCCAGCGACACGATGCCACCGATCAACTTGCCAATCATGTCAAAGGTGAGCGTGATCAGACTCCAGGTTTTGTCCGCGCCATGCCACAGCGCCTGCAAAGGCCCATACTGTAACAGAATTCGATATTCATCCGGTAATGGAACCAGTTGCGGCGAGAGACCGACGAATCCTACCAGCTTGCCCTGCACCTTGCGGCTATCCGGGGTCAGGGTCACGTTGAGATCACTGTTGTTGCGCTCAACCACCACTTGCAGGGGCTCGCCCGGAGCCTGCTGCACCAGCTCGACAAACTGGACCCACGCGGTAATAGGCTGATCGCCGACCTTTTTGATACGGTCACCGACCTGTAGCCCCGCCTTTTCACTGGCACTCTTGGCCACCACTGCAGCCACGACGGGCAGCACTTTGCCACTCAGGGGGACGATCCCCAAGCTGCCAATGGGCGACTCTTTATCCGGATCGAAGGTCCAGCCGGTCAGCGACAAGGTTTTATCGGTGGCATAGCTGGTATTGGGTGCCTGCACCTTGAGAGTCACAGCATCATCACCCAGATGGCTGATAAGGGCGTAAGTGACGCTCTCCCAGTCACCGGTCTGCTCATCGCCGACCCCGACAATCTCCACCCCCGGCAGCACACCCGCCTCGGCCACGATGGAGGCCGGACGCACTTCACCGATCACCGGCTTGACGCTCGGCACCCCGATGATAAACATCAGCCAGAGGGCAAACAGGGCAAACACGAAGTTGGCCATGGGACCTGCGGCGACAATCGCCATCCGCGCCCAGACACTCTTGTGGTTGAAGGCATACTGCTCGTCACCGGGCTTGAGTTCATCGACCCGGCCATCGAGCATCTTGACGTAACCACCGAGGGGGATCAGCGCCAGCACATATTCGGTGCCATCTTTACCCATCCGGCGCCAGATCGCCTTGCCAAAACCGATGGAGAAGCGCTCAACCTTGACGCCACAACGACGGGCCACCCAGAAGTGACCAAACTCGTGCACCGCGACCAGCAGGCCCAGCGCAACAACAAAGGCACCGATATTCCACAACACACCGCCCATCAGCCAAGCTCCTCAATCAAAGTGTGAGCACGGGCTCTTGCCGCACCGTCCAGGGCAAACAGATCATCGAGCGAGCCGATGGCGCAGCTCTCCAGCGCCAGCATCACGGCCTCGTTGATCCGGGCAATATCCATAAAACCGATGCGCCCGGCCAGGAAGGCGGCAACCGCCTCCTCGTTGGCTGCATTGAGCGCAGTGGTCGCCGCTTGTCCCTTCTGGCAGGCATTGATGGCCAGCGCCAGACAGGGGTAGCGATCATAATCAGGCCGGATAAAGCTGAACTCTCCGACACTGAAGAAATCCAAAGGTTCCACACTGGAGGGGATGCGATTGGGATAAGCCAGCGCATGGGCGATGGGGGTACACATATCCGGATTGCCAAGCTGAGCCAGCACGGAGCCATCCTTGTACTGCACCATGGAGTGGATCACCGACTGCGGGTGGATCACCACCTGGATCTGCTCGGGCGCCGCATTGAACAGCCAGCGCGCCTCAATGTACTCCAGCCCCTTGTTGATCATGGTGGCGGAGTCGACCGAAATCTTGGCCCCCATCGACCAGTTGGGATGAGCGATGGCCTGCGCCGGCGTCACCTTCGCCAGCTCGCTGATCTCGGTGTAACGGAACGGGCCGCCAGAACCGGTCAGCAAAATCTTGCTGATCCCCGCCGCCGCCAGATCGCAAAAACCGGGCTGGCGCTGCACGGCGGTCGGCAGACACTGGAAGATAGCATTGTGTTCGCTGTCGATGGGCAACAGCTCGGCGCCATGTTCGCGCACGGCTTCCATGAAGAAAGCACCGGACATCACCAGCGCCTCCTTGTTGGCCAGCAAAATACGCTTGCCGGCACGTACCGCGGCCATGGTCGGGGCCAGACCGGCCGCCCCCACAATGGCGGCCATCACGCTATGGGCATCGGGGTGAGCGGCCACATCGCAGAGGGCTGCTGCACCAGACATGACCTGGGTCGCACTGCCGTGCGCTTTCAGACGGGCTGCCAGTTCACGGGCGGCATCCTCATCGACCATCACGGCAAAACGGGGGGAGAATTCGAGGCAGTCCCGCAACATGGCATCCACGTTGCGGGCGGCGGTCAACGCCAACACTTGCCAACTGCCCGGGTTATGGCGCAGCACTTTCAAGGTACTCTGACCAATGGAGCCGGAGGCTCCCAGAATAACCAGTGACTTGTGCATCAAAACTCCTGACTGAGTAGCAGATAACTGAGCAGAAATACCGGCAGAGCGGCAGTCAGGCTGTCGATCCGGTCGAGAATACCGCCATGACCCGGCAGCAGGGTGCCGGAATCCTTGATGCCCGCTTCGCGCTTGAACATGCTTTCGGTCAGATCGCCGAGTACGGAGGCTAGCACCGCCAGCAGAGAGCAAAACAGCACGGTGATCATCTTGGCAGGAACAAATCCCATCGACCAGGTAACGCCGATGGCCAGCAGGCTGGCGGTAAAGAGGCCGCCGCACATCCCTTCGATGGTTTTGCCCGGACTCACAGCCGGTGCCAGCTTGTGCTTACCGAACGCCTTGCCGAAAAAATACGCGCCAGAATCTGCCGCCCAGACCAGTCCCATCACAAACAACAGGATCCAGGCCCCCATCATGGGGTCATGGTAAAAGTTGTAACCACGGATGGCGACCAGCGACCAGAAGAAGGGAACCAGAGTCACCAGACCAAACAGCGACTTGAGCCAGATAGACTCTTTCCACAGCTTGGCGCTTTGGGGATAGCGCAGCACCAGCAGCAGACCCAGCAGCCACCAGCTTACCGCTGTCCAGAGCACGCCCATCACGAGGGGGTGCAGGTGGGGCGTCCAGAGTTGCTCCACCGGCAGCCAAAAGAGGCTGGCACCGAGCAACAGACAAAATACGATGGGCAACCATTGTTGCGGAGCAGCAGAGACAAACCCACTCCATTCGCGACTGGCCAACAAAAACACCAGCGCAGCCAACAGGGCAAAAAATTTCAATGGCAGAAAGAAGAGCGCCCCCAACACCAGGGGGATCAACATCAAAGCAGTAATAATTCGTTGTTTTAGCAAAAGAAACCTCTCTCTTGGGAGCGGGGTTTAGCCGGTCTGCTGCTCGGCGATCAATTCCCGTATCTGTTCACCCGTGCAACCGAAGCGACGCTCGCGGGCAACGAAAGAGGCAACCGCCTCACTGAACTCGGCCTCGTTGAAATCGGGCCACAATACCGGGGTAAAATAGAGCTCGGCATAGGCGAGCTGCCATAACACAAAGTTGCTGATGCGATGATCGCCACCGGTGCGGATCAACAGGTCCACGGGTGGCAGATCGGCCATGCAAACCTCACGGGTCAACATGGATTCATCAATGTCGTCAGCGGCCAGTTCACCGGCCGCCACTGCTTTAGCCAACTTGCGGGCCGCCTGGGCGATATCCCACTGTCCGCCATAGTTGGCCGCAATGTTCAGGGTCAACCCCTTGTTATTGGCGGTCAAGGCCTCCGCCTTGGCGATTTTGGCCTGCAACCGCTCACTAAAGCGAGCAGTATCGCCAATCACCTTGAGCCGGATCCCGTTGTTGTGCAGTTTCTGCACCTCACGACCCAGCACTGTGATGAACAGTTCCATCAAAGCACTGACCTCCCCTTCCGGGCGGCGCCAGTTCTCGCTGGAGAATGCAAACAGAGTCAATGCCTCGATCTTGGCACGCGCAGCAAAGGTAACGGCCTCGCGCACTGACTTGACGCCCGCCTTGTGGCCATAAACCCGCATCTTGCCTCGGTTCTGGGCCCAGCGACCGTTACCATCCATGATGATGGCGACGTGACGGGGTAAAGACGAGTTGGCACAATCACCCAACGCAGCCAAAAGCGACATGTAATTCTCCCACAAAGACAAAAGCGCCGTGCAGGGGCACTACACGGCGCTCGTAATATACCTTTCAGACGGTTAGATTTCCATTAGCTCCTTCTCCTTTACGGCAAGGGCCTCATCGACCAGCTTGATGTAGGAGTCGGTCAGTTTCTGGATCTCTTCCTGGGCGCGACGGTCGTCGTCTTCGGAGATCTCTTTGTCCTTCAGCAGCGCTTTCAGGTCGGCGTTGGCGTCACGACGGATGTTGCGCACGGCAACACGAGCGTTTTCCGCTTCGGCACGGACGATCTTGGTCAGGTCACGACGACGCTCTTCAGTCAGCGGCGGCAACGGCACGCGCAGGGTCTGGCCATTGCTGGACGGGTTCAGGCCCAGATCGGAGGTCAGGATCGCCTTCTCTACCGCCTGGATCATGGAGCGGTCAAAAATGGAGATGGAGAGGGTGCGAGCATCTTCTGCCACGACGTTGGCCAACTGTTTCAGCGGAGTGGCAGCACCGTAATACTCAACCTGGATGCCGTCGAGCAGGCTCGGGTGAGCGCGGCCGGTACGGATCTTGGACATTTGAGTCTTGAGCGCTTCTACGCTCTTGCCCATACGGTCCTTGGCGTCGTTTTTAATCTCGTTGATCACAGTGGTTTTCCTTTTGGCGAACGAGCCGCTACACGGCCCGTGTCTATCTTATTTACTGACGTGATGGATAGGATAAGAGCGCCAGGTGGCTCACTTTTATCTTATTTACCAACGTGGTGGATCAGAGTGCCTTCCGGTTCACCCATGACAACCCGGCGCAGGGCACCCGGTTTGTTCATGTTGAACACGCGGATCGGCAGATCATGGTCACGTGCCAGGGTAAAGGCAGCAAGATCCATCACCTTGAGCTCTTTTTCAAGAACTTCATCATAACTCAGTTCATGATACAGCACGGCATCCGGATTCTTGACCGGATCTTCGTTGTATACACCATCAACCTTGGTGGCTTTGAGCACCACGTCAGCTTCGATCTCGATCCCGCGCAGACAAGCCGCAGAATCGGTAGTGAAGAAGGGGTTGCCGGTACCGGCAGAGAAGATAACGACTTTGCCAGCACGCAGCTGGCTGATTGCCTCGGCCCAGCTGTAGGAGTCGCAGACGCCTTGCAGGGAGATGGCAGACATCAGACGGGCATTCACATAAGCACGATGCAAGGCATCACGCATGGCCAGACCGTTCATCACGGTTGCCAGCATACCCATGTGGTCGCCCACCACGCGGTTCATGCCCGCTTTGGCAAGACCGGCACCACGGAACAGGTTGCCGCCACCGATGACCAGACCGACCTGAACACCCAACTCAACCAGTTCTTTGATCTCTTGGGCCATCCGCTCCAGCACCGCCGGATCAATGCCGAAACCCTCGGATCCTTGCAGGGCTTCACCACTCAACTTCAGAAGAACACGTCTGTATGCAGGTTTGGGATTGGTACTCATGTCACTGATTCCTGGTCATATAAAGACCGCGACATAAGTCGCGGTCTGGGGAAACGGAAAAACCGGTTCGATTAGGCCTTTTGAGCGGCCGCGATTTGGGCTGCAACTTCAGCAGCGAAATCGGTCTCTTGCTTCTCGATGCCTTCGCCCACTTCGAAACGGGTGAAGGAGACAACGTCAGCGCCTTCTTTCTTCAGCAGTTCGGCAACGGTCATGGAAGGATCTTTCACGAACGGTTGACCAGTCAGGGAAACCTCACCGGTGAACTTCTTCATGCGGCCTTCAACCATCTTCTCGGCGATCTCTTTCGGCTTGCCGGAGTTGATGGCGATGTCGATCTGGATTTCGCGCTCTTTGGCAACGACTTCAGCAGACACGTCTTCAGGCTTGACGAATTGCGGGCTGTTGGCAGCAACGTGCATGGCCAGATCTTTGGCCAGCTCGGCAGAACCACCGGTCAGCTTGGTGATAACACCAATGCGGGAACCGTGAACGTAGGTACCCAGGTTGTCACCTTCAACCAGCATCACGCGACGCAGGTTCATGTTCTCACCGATCTTGGCGATCAGGTTGGTGATGGTCAGCTCGACGGATTCGCCGTTACCGAAGTCAGCGGCTTTCAGCGCGTCAACGTCAGCAATTTTCTGGGTCGCAGCGATGTCAGCGATCTTCTGGCCCATTGCCATGAAGCTGGCATCTTTGGCGACGAAGTCGGTTTCGCTGTTCAGCTCGATCATGACGGCAACGTTGCCTTCGGTGCGAGCAAAGATAACGCCTTCAGCGGCGATACGGCCAGCTTTCTTGGCGGCTTTGGCCTGACCGGATTTGCGCATGTTCTCAATTGCCAGCTCGATATCACCAGCAGCTTCTTCCAGTGCTTTTTTGCAATCCATCATGCCAGCGGCAGTGCGCTCGCGCAGTTCTTTTACCAGGGCGGCAGTAACGTTAGCCATGTCCAGTATCCTCGGTCTTGAATTGACAAGAAACAGGGGCCACAAGGGCCCCTGCTAACCAATTACATCAGCTTGGTTAATAAGGGCTTTACAGTCCTTATCAATTACTCAGCTTCAACGAAGCCATCTTGTTCGGCTTGAACAACGATGTCCTGAGCGCGAGCTTCCAGTACGGTGTCAGCAGCAGCATTCAGGTACAGCTGTACGGCACGGATAGCGTCGTCGTTACCCGGGATGACATAGTCAACGCCGTCCGGGTTGGAGTTGGTATCAACGATGGAAACTACCGGGATACCCAGGTTATTGGCTTCTTTGATAGCGATATGCTCGTGGTCGGCATCGACAACGAACAGAACGTCAGGCAGGCCGCCCATGTTCTTGATACCACCCAGGCTCTTCTCCAGCTTTTCCATTTCGCGAGTACGCATCAGCGCCTCTTTCTTGGTCAGCTTGTCGAAGGTACCGTCTTGGCTCTGGGTTTCCAGATCTTTCAGGCGCTTGATAGACTGACGAACGGTTTTCCAGTTGGTCAGCATACCGCCCAGCCAGCGGTGGTTTACATAGAACTGGTCGCAACGCTCAGCGGCTTCTTTTACGGCTTCAGACGCGGCACGCTTGGTACCAACGAACAGTACCTTGCCTTTCTTGGCAGCTACGGAGCTGATGAAGTTCATGGCATCGTCAAACATCGGAACGGTTTTTTCCAGGTTGATGATGTGAACTTTGCTGCGGGCACCGAAGATGTAGGATTTCATTTTCGGGTTCCAGTAACGAGTCTGGTGACCGAAGTGAACGCCGGCTTGCAGCATGTCGCGCATAGAAACTTTAGCCATTTTATACCTCTGTATTGGGGTTAGGCCTCCACACATCCCATATAACCGACCCGTTAAGGCACCCCGGCATATGTGTCGATGTGTGTGTGTTGTTTAAGTAAGGGTGATGAAATCGGGACGCAAGTTCCCCATTCCGGCGCGCTTTATACCATAACTTTGTTCAGGACACCACCGGCCGACACCCTAAACAGGTGTAAATATGGATCCCGCCAGAGGATGCTGCGACGCTGATTTGACGTTGTGATGACAATCACACTGGAAGTACGAGGGGGTTGCGGATAAAATTTTGCCCTGATTGCAAACGCATCTATTTTTCATTACCTGTCCTGTCTGCCCTCGCAGGCCCAGCGGCAGGCCGCAAGAGAGATCCCATGTCCATTAAAATCAAGACACCGGAAGAGATTGAAAAGATGCGCGTTGCCGGCCAATTGGCCGCCGATGTGCTGGTCATGATTGCGCCCCATGTCAAAGCTGGCGTCACCACTGACGAACTGAACACCCTCTGCCACGACTATATTGTCGACGTACAACAGGCGGTTCCAGCTCCGCTCAACTACCACGGCTTCCCCAAATCCATCTGCACCTCGGTGAACGATGTGATCTGCCACGGTATCCCGAATCACAAGAAGCTGCGCGATGGCGACATCATCAACCTGGATATCACCGTTATCAAGGATGGTTACCACGGCGATACCTCGGCCATGTTCATCGTGGGTGAAACTACCCCGCTGCGCCGCCAGCTCTGCAAAGTTGCGCAAGAGAGCCTCTACGCCGCCATCAAGAAGGTGCGTCCGGGTGCCTGCATCACCGAGATTGGCGCAGTGATCCAGCCCATCGTCGAGAAGGCCGGTTTCTCCGTGGTGCGTGACTACTGCGGTCACGGTATCGGTGCCGAGTTCCACGAAGAGCCGCAGATCCTCCACTACCGCAACAGCGGCAAGCTGGAGCTGAAAGCGGGCATGTGCTTCACCATCGAGCCGATGGTCAACAGCAAGAAGTATCACTGCAAGGTCAATCCGAAGGATGGCTGGACCGTGACCACCAAGGATGGCGGCGACTCCGCCCAGTGGGAGCACACCCTGCTGGTGACCGAGGATGGCTGCGAGGTGCTCACCCTGCGCCCCGATGACACTATCGACCGCTTCATCAAACACAGCTAACATCGAACCCCGGCCCTGAACTTCCAAAGCGCCGGGGTTTTTACTTCTGTTTCAGCTATTTGCCTGCCACTGTGTGTGAGATGCCATGGACGCCAGCCTGCTTTCCCCCCATTTGTTACCCGATGACCAGCTCACTCGCGACAACTGCAAAGAGTACCTGAGCCGCTTTCTCGGCTGGCTGCACGCCCGTTTTGATGCCGGCGACAACATCATCGAGCTGGTCGCCACCCGCTCCGAGTACATGGATCAGTTGCTCTGCCGGTTGTGGCAGAAGTTCGGCTTTGACAAGAGCGATCTGACCCTGATCGCGGTGGGGGGCTATGGCCGCGGCGAGCTGCACCCACACTCCGATATCGACCTGCTGATCCTCTATGACGGCGACGAGCTGGACGAGGTGTTGGGACTGCGCATCGGCGAGTTCATCACCTTGCTGTGGGATCTCAAGCTGGAGGTGGGTCAGGCGGTGCGCAACGTGGCGGAGTGCCTCGAGCAGGGGCGCGCCGATATTACGGTCGCAACCAACCTCATTGAGGCCCGCTACATCACAGGTCGCCAGGAAGGCTTCCGGCAACTCAAAGAGGCCACCGGCCCCCAGCACTTCTGGCCGAGCGAAGCCTTCTTTCGCGCCAAGCGCCAGGAGCAGGCGGAGCGTCATCAGCAGTTTCTCGGCACCGCCTACAAGCTGGAGCCCGATCTCAAGAGCAATCCAGGCGGCCTGCGGGATATTCAAACCCTCGCCTGGGTCGCCCGCCGCCACTTTGGCGCCACCACCTTGTTCGAGATGACCAGCCACGGCTTTCTCAATCGCGCCGAGTATCGCGAACTGCTCGACTGCCAGAATTTTCTCTGGAAGGTGCGCTTTGCCCTGCACATGGCCATCAACAAGGGGGACAACCGCCTGCTGTTCGATCGCCAGCGCACCGTGGCCCAGATGCTGGGGTTCGAAGGGGAAGGCAACACTCCGGTCGAGCAGATGATGAAGCGCTTCTACCAGACGGTGCGGCGGGTCTCCGAGCTCAACGAGATGCTGCTGCAGCTGTTTGACGAGGCGATCCTCGGCAACACCGCCATGGATGTGCGCCGCCTCTCCGACGAGTTCCAGCTCCGTGGCCGCCTCATCGATGCGGTGGATGCGGAGCTGTTTAGCCGTGAACCGGCCGCTATCCTGCGCCTCTTCTATCAGATGGCCCAGCATCCCGAGATTGCGGGTATCCACTCGGCCACCCTGCGCCAGCTGCGCGAGGCGCGGCGCAAACTCAACTGCTGGTTGCAGGACTTGCCTGACTGCCGTCGCCTGTTTATGGCGCTGCTGCGCCACCCCAACGGCATCGGCCTGCCGCTCACCCTGATGCACAAATACGGCATCCTCGCCGCATATCTGCCGCAATGGAACCTCATCGTCGGCCAGATGCAGTTCGACATGTTCCACGCCTACACGGTGGATGAGCACACCCACCGGCTGCTCAAGAACATTCACCAGTTCCCCAATCCGGCCAGTCGCCAGAGCCACCCGCTCTGCCACGAGGTCTTCACCCGGCTGCGCAAACCGGAGCTGCTCAGCATCGCCGCCCTGTTTCACGATATCGCCAAGGGACGGCGCGGCGATCACTCGGAACTCGGCGCCGTCGATGCGCTGGAGTTCTGCCAGCTGCACGGTCTGGATCGCTACGAGAGCCGACTGGTCGCCTGGCTGGTACGCCACCATCTGCTGATGTCGGTTACCGCCCAGCGCCGCGATATCTACGATCCCGACGTGGTCACCGACTTTGCCCAGAAGGTGCGCGACGAGCAGCATCTCGACCTGCTCTACTGTCTCACAGTGGCCGATATCTGCGCCACCAACGATACCCTGTGGAACGACTGGAAGGGCACCCTGCTGCGCGAGCTCTACTTCGCGACCCAGAAGGCGCTGCGCCAGGGGCTGGAGAACCCGCCAGACATGCGGCTGCGCATTCGCGAAAACCAGCGTCAGGCCAAGCAACTGCTTGCGCAACGGGATGTATCGGAAGAGGCGATCAATCAGCTCTGGGCCGATTTCAAGGCCGACTACTTCCTGCGCCACTGCCCGGAGCAGATCGCCTGGCACTGCCGCCACATCATCGAGCATGGCGACAATCCGGCACCACTGGTGATCATCGGCAAACACCCGACCCGCGGCGGCAGCGAGGTATTTATCTACTGCCGCGATACCCCGAATCTGTTTGCCACCGTGGCCTCGGCGCTGGATCAGAAGAACCTCAACATCCACGACGCCCAGATCATGAACTCGCGCAGCAACTATGTACTCGATACCTTCGTGGTGCTGGAGCCGAGCGGCGAACCCATCAGCCCCAACCGCACCGCCACCATCAAGAAGGCGTTGGAGAAGGCGCTGCAGGAGCCGGGCAAGCTGGTGCTGCGCAACAAGCCGCTGTCGCGGCGCCACCGCCAGTTCAGCGTACCGACCCGGGTAGTCTTTCTGCCCCACAAAGGGGAAAGCCGTCACACCCTGATGGAGCTGACTGCCCTCGATACCCCCGGTCTGCTGGCGCGGATCGGTGCCGTTTTCCAGCAGTGCGGACTGTCGCTGCACGCCGCCAAAATTGCCACTTTCGGTGAGAGGGTCGAGGACTTTTTCAGCCTGACCAGCCTCGATGGCGAGCCACTGACGGCGGAGCAGCAAAAACAGCTGGAAGAGCGACTGGTACACCAACTCAACCCCCAGCAGTCGGTGCTGGATTAAGCGAAGAGTGATTCGAAAGAGGCTGGTTGCCGGGCGTTTTTTGCCATGCCAAACAACTGGTTGGCACACACCGGATGAAGAAATGGCCGCTGGCCGGAAGAATTCCGGTCAACCCCTTAAAAACAGTCGGAAAAGTGTGATACAACAAACAGAATTTTTTAAAGGAAACCTGTCATGACCGAGTTGCAACAGATCATTGAAGCGGCCTTCGAGCGCCGCGACACCATTACTCCGGGCTCCGTGGATAGCGCCACCAAGTCCGCCATCCTGCAAGCCATCGACCTGCTGGACTCTGGCAAGGCACGGGTTGCCGAGAAGATCGCCGGTGAGTGGGTTGTCCATCAGTGGTTGAAGAAAGCGGTACTGCTCTACTTCCGCATCAACGACAACGGCATCATCAAGGGCGACGATGCCCAGTACTACGACAAGGTTCCCCTCAAGTTCTCCAACTACACAGCCGAGCAGTTCAAGGAAGCGGGTGTGCGCGTGGTGCCGCCGGCAACGGCCCGCAAAGGCTCTTTTATCGCCCCCAATACAGTGCTGATGCCCTCCTATGTCAACATCGGCGCCTTTGTTGACGAAGGTACCATGGTCGATACCTGGGCTACTGTCGGCTCTTGCGCCCAGATCGGTAAGAACGTCCACCTCTCCGGCGGCGTCGGCATCGGCGGCGTACTGGAACCGCTGCAGGCCAACCCGACCATCATCGAAGACAACTGCTTTATCGGTGCCCGCTCCGAAGTGGTTGAAGGGGTCATCGTCGAGGAAGGTTCCGTCATCTCCATGGGCGTCTTTATCGGCCAGTCCACCCGCATCTATGACCGTGAAACCGGCGAAATCCACTACGGCCGCGTACCGGCTGGCTCCGTGGTCGTCTCCGGCTCCCTGCCCTCCAAATGCGGCAAGTACAGCCTCTACGCGGCGGTGATCGTCAAGAAGGTCGATGCCAAAACCCGCGCCAAGGTCGGCATCAACGCCCTGCTGCGCTCCATCGACGAGTAATCAGCATTGCTGTGATGAAAGGGCGCCTGATGGCGCCCTTTTGATTTTGGCGCCCCTGTCACAGGCAAGCCATGAGGCATCGGTTAAGATGGATGGGACAGGATCGTTTCAAACCGAGGAAGCCTGATGTACGAGAATCTGAAGAGCCTGGGGATCCAGGATCCCGCCTCCGTCGACAGCTACACCCTGCGCCAGGAGGCCAACCACGACATCCTCAAGATCTACTTCAAGAAGCAGAAGGGCGAGTTCTTCGCCAAGAGTGTCAAATTCAAGTACCCCCGCCAGCGCAAAACCATGTTGGTCGACTCCGGTACCCATGAGTACAAGGATGTCACCGAGATCAACGCCAACCTCAAGTATGTGGTGGACGAGCTGGACAACCTGACCCAGGGCGTCCATCAACAGGCCGACCCGGACATCAAGCAGAAGATCCTGCGCGACCTGCGCCATCTGGAAAAAGTGGTACAAAACAAGATCAGCGAAATCGAACGGGATCTGGAGAAACTCTAATCCCCTCGACTCGACAAAAGAGCGCCCAGGTGGCGCTCTTTTTATTGGCTGATTACTGGATGACTTTATCTGGCGATAGGTTGATCTGGTGATGGTGCGATAAGGCGAGCGAGACACAACGCCAACATAGGGCATCCCGTTACATATCGCCCCTTGGGCAACGAGACTCCTGCCGAGATCGATCTACAGCGACTCGCACGCTCCATAACCACAAATAGCAAGAGGGAGGCTTTCGCCTCCCTCTTCAAGAACTCTGGTATTCAGGCAACAGAATTAGTTGCTCTTCATCCAGATGTCCATGTCGGTTTTCAGGTTGTCGGACTTGGTACCGAAGATGGCTTGAACGCCGGAACCAGCCACTACCACACCGGCAGCACCCAGTTTCTTCAGACCAGCCTGGTCAACCTTGGCAACATCTTTCACACCAACACGCAGACGGGTGATGCAGGCATCCAGAGAAGCGATGTTCTCTTTACCACCGAAGGCGGCAACCAGAGCAGCAGACATCTCGTCTTTGCCTTGGCCAACGGCCTCTTCAGCAGTCTCGTCTTCACGACCCGGGGTTTTCAGGTTCATGGCACGGATAACGAAGCTGAATACGACGTAGTAGATGGCCGCGTAAACCAGACCCAGACCTACCAGCAGCAGCATGTTGTCGGCACGCGGTGATTGCACCACGAAGTCGATGAAGCCGTTGGAGAAGGTGTGGCCGTGTACGATACCCAGAGAGTTGGTCAGCACATAAGCCAGGCCAGCCAGTACAGCGTGAATTGCGTACAGAACCGGAGCGATGAACAGGAAGGAGAATTCAATCGGCTCGGTGATACCGGTCAGGAAAGAGGTCAGGGCTGCAGAGGCCATGATACCAACGATCTTGGCGCGGTTTTCCGGCTTGGCAGCGTGAGCGATGGCGAACGCAGCAGCAGGCAGACCGAACATTTTGAACAGGTAGCCACCAGCCAGCTGACCGAAGCCGTTACCGGCAGCGCGGGACGCGTCATCAGCAGTCAGGAAGCAGGTCATGATACCGTGAACAGTTTCACCGGCACCGTTGACGCAGGTACCAGCCTGATAGAAGAACGGTACGTTCCAGATGTGGTGCAGACCGAACGGGATCAGGGAGCGCTCAACCACGCCGTAGATACCGAAGGCCAGTACCGGGTTCTGGTTGGCAGCCCAGTCAGAGAAGGCACCGATGGCGCCACCCACTGGCGGCCAAATCACGGACAGGATGACACCCAGACCGATGGAGAGGAAACCGGTGATGATGGGTACGGCACGTTTGCCCGCGAAGAAGCCCAAGTACTCTGGCAGCTGGATCTTGTAGAAACGGTTGAACGCCCAGGCAGCAATACCACCGGCCAGGATACCACCCAGCACGCCGGTTTCGATGGTTTCAACACCCATCACAGGTGCCATGACCTTCAGGGTTGCGACCATGATGCCGTAGCCAACGATGGCTGACAGACCAGATACACCGTCGTTATTGGTAAAGCCTAGAGCAACACCCACTGCAAACAGCAGGGCCATCTGGCCAAATACGGAACCACCGGCTTGCTCCATCAATTGGGAGACAATTTCCGGCATCCAGCTGAAGTGGGCAGCACCCACCCCCAGCAGAATACCTGCGACTGGCAAGACTGATACTGGCAGCATCAGCGCCTTACCAACCTTTTGCAGATTAGAGAAAGCATTTTTGAACATTGTGTGCGCTCCTGAATGGATTGTCGTCCCTGAACGATCTATCTGGATGAAATAAGCACTGATTCATTCAGATATCTTCGAGTCGGGCTTGTTTATTTTGACCATCAGAATATAACCCAGCGGGTCATAAATTGCTGCTTTCGAAGGCGGGGGAATATTGAATTTGGAGGGAAGATCACAACTTGTTTAGCGGCTAAAAAGCGCATCTGATATAAGTTAATAATCTGCATTATCACTCTATTACAAAGGCATATAAATAACAGTTTCACTTTGTATTTTAATAATGCCATTTATATCAAATGGAAACTCATTGTAACTCAATGTAACGGCGTGATTTTTATTTATTACAGTCTACCGATTAAAAAGGCCTCCAACAAGGGAGGCCTCAATAAATATATCTGACCAGCAAACGGTCGTATTACTCTATTTTTGCGAGCGCTTGACCGCATCAATAAACACGCTTTTTGCTTTGGTTGAACCAGCCCGCTCGGCCTCGTTCACCAGCTTCATCGCCTTGTCGATATCCCCCGCCTTGACTGCTTTTTCGATCTGGCTCTGATAGAAGGCTTCAGTTTCACTCAACATGGCAGGAGCAGGTTTGGCTGCGACCGCAGCTGTTGCAGTTGTGGTAACGGCTGCGGTAGTCGCTATCGCTGCAACCTGCTGACCCTGGCTCATAGCCACCTTGTCGGCATATTCGGGTTTGAATACCGCTTCAAGACCACTTCCACGGGCCATATCTTTGACTTTGATCTGCACCAAGCCCCACGGGGAGTGCGGGATCACCGGATCCTTGATATCAGGCTCAACGGTACCATTAGCGCGAGCAAATGCTTTTGATGGATGCAGGATCGTTGTGCTGCCTGAGAGCTTATCCGCGGGCGCATAAACGATCATGTATGTTTCGCTGGCCGGGTTGCCAGGCATGCTGCGGTCAACAAAAACACGTCCTTCGATACGGTCGTTATCGAGCAAGTGAGCAGGCTGATAGCTGAATACTGACTCACCCAGGACCCGAGTCACCTTGAACTCGGCATCCAGCATAATGACCTTGGGCACCATCACGGTTTTACTCACCTGTGATGCCAGGCTGATCGCCAGATTGCCGGTGTTGGTCGGCAGGCGATAAGCAGCAAAGTAACTCATCCCCTCATCAAACTGAAAAGTGGGTTGCTTGCCATCAATGGCCAGCAAGGTCTCACCTTCAGGCAAGGGGGCATAACTGAAATCTTTAAACGCCACACAGCAGCTTGAGGCTTTGGCCAACGCTTGCTTGGCTTGATCTGCATCGCTCAAGATCGAGCCATGTTCTTGCAGAGGAACAACCATGTTTCCGGCACAACCAGTTAATAGCGCAGTGATTACGGCTGCAATAGACATCTTTACCCGTTTCATTTTTCTTATCTCCATAATCCGGTGGCCGTGATCCGGCGAAACAAAACTGCCCCCATAAGGGGGCAGTCACTAACTTAACTTAAACTTTTGCTTACCACCAAGCTTCTGCTTGAACACCAAATTGGTAGGTGTCTTTGGAGGTATTGCCTTCGAAGACTTTCTTGTCTTCGTCGTTAGCCAGATAGGAGGCGAACACACGAATTTCCGGACGGGCCCAGAAGCTGGAACCGGCAGACCAGGCTTGTGCCAGGGTCAGCTTGTAGCCAGCATCTTTGTCTTCGCTACCATTGGTAGACTTGTTGTTGTCCTTGAAGTAGCCGCCTTCAAAGATGGTCTTGTTGAAGTCATCCCACTTGTACATCGGGCGGATAACAGCGGACATGGTTTCGTACTTGTCGTTGCCATCCCACATTTCGTTGCCTACACCGTAGACCAACTGATGACCCATCTCCCAAGAGTTGCCCATCGGAACAACGCCCCAGTTGATGATACGGAAACCATCGGCACCGTCTTTGGCTTCAGCACCGTACCAGGAACCATCGCCATAGAAAGCCATAGTCTTGGAGTAACCTTCGGTACCGTATTGCAGCACGGTTTTGTTGAAACCACCGAGGATGCCTGCGGTCAGTTCAGCAGTCAGCATGACGCCATCTTGCGGATCTTTCTTCAGTGCTTTCTGATCATTGGTTTCATTTACCAGAGCGTAATCCACACCCAGTTCCAGAGAGGCATCGGTCCACAGCGGGATGCCTGCATAACGCAGATCCAGAGTATTGACGTTCAGATCTTCGTTCTTCACGTAGTTTGGAGCTGCACTGGTACCGGTATTGGTGTACTCGCCGAACACGTCTTTTGCGCTACGGTCGTTACGTACCCATGCGAAAGAGACTTTACCCGGACCAGCCTGGATGCCTTCGATACCAGCACCAGCACCGGAGATGTTCCAGTAGTAGAAGTCGGAGATGTGGATGTCATGGCGTTGATAGTAACGCTTACCAGCCCACAGGGTTGCTTCAGGAGCAAAGTTCAGCAAGCCTTTGGCTTGTACGTTGAACTGACGCAGAGCGAAGTCAGAATCACCATTGCACTGCTTGGCATCGAAGTTACAAACCGTACCGGTACCTTCCCAGTCGTTTGAACCGTTGGAAGCCATGGCAAACATGGAATCAACATAGAAAGTCTTGCCATCTTTGTTGAATACTTCCTGACCCAGTTGCACTTCACCGTAGGTATCATTTTCGTTACCCAGACGGCCAACTTTATTGACGTTGTATTTAACCATGTCGCCGTCGCCGGAAACACCGACACCGGAACGGAAGTAACCGTGGAAATCTACGGCAAAGGCGGCTTGGGAAGCCAGGGCGGCAGTAACAGCTGCTGCAATCGGGAGCCACTTCATTTTCATTGTCATATTCCTTATTTCCCGCAGTGAGGAGTGTGATCCTGAATATTCAACTTCTTATCACCATGTAATCCTGTTGGTGATAACCGAGGTTGATTATAGGGAGCGTGTTTCACGACAAATATGAAGCGACTCACAAAATGGCGACAAATCGCTCGGCAAACGATCGCCACAACACAATCAGGTAAAAAACAGACAAATAAGGCAATACATGACTAACAAAGCAACAAAATCAGCAATTAAAGCAAACCTGAAAGCGTTACCAGTAATTAATTCGCGACTGAACCAAAGTCATTATTTTACGTTCGAATGACAAAAACATGACTGAGATCGCTTTCAAGATTGAACTTTTATTTGAAGGACGGGTCTGCGGTGCGCTTGAAACCATTCCGCCGATGGAATGCCAAAAGGGGAAAATATCCCTCCGCCACTATCGACAATAAGAGTGGGAAATAAGCTTGCTGAGTGAGATGACATTTGTGCAAATAACAATCCCCTGCCGGTTAAGGATCAGGGGATTGATATGGCTCTATTTCAGAGAATATTCAGGGCTGAATATCCCACTTTTTCAGCCAGCTGAGTGCCACCTGTTCGGGTTCATCGTGCACGGTGGCATCCAGCTCCAGCGGGGGAATCACTCGCGTGGCGCCCAGCTCTTGCAGCAACCCGTCCAGCCGATGGCCCGCGCCACAAAAATGGTCATAGCTGCTGTCGCCCATGGCAATCAGGGCATACCGCAGCCCCTTGAGCCAGGGCGCCTTGTCAGCCAGCTCGCTGGCAAAGGGCTGCAGATTGGGAGGAATGTCCCCCTGCCCGGTGGTGGCACTGACCAGCAATAAAAAACGGCCGGGGTCTATGTCCGCCAGCCGTGCTTCTTCGTGCAGAGAACAGTGATGCCCCTTGCGCTCCAGCTCATCTGCCAAGGTCTCGGCCACCAGCATGGCTGCGCCGTAGACAGTTCCTACCACGATATCGATCTGCGCCATTCTCCTCTCCCTGCTTGAGTCACTCTTTTGAGCAACTCTATCAGCAAGCTGGCGTCAGATGCCACCGGTTCAAGGCTGAGGATCAGGCGCTTAGTAGTCGCTCTCGCTGGCGGGCCAGCCCAGCTCGGCAAACAGGCGCAGCACATCCTGACCGAGCGGCGCCTGGATCCGCATCGGCACCTTGAGCACCGGATGGGTAAAACTCAGGGTGCGGGCCACCAGCAGCAGCCGTTCGCAGCCAAAGTGCTCGCGAAAGAAACGGTTGTGGCGCCCATCCCCGTGGGTGGTATCCCCGACGATGGGGTGGAACAGGTGATCCATATGACGACGAAGCTGATGCTTGCGGCCGGTCTTCGGGAACAATCTGACCAGACTGTAACGACTGGTGGGGTGCTTCTTGGAGACTGCATGGGGCAGCTCGACCTGATGCAGGCGCCGGAAGGTGGTGACGGCATCCTGTGCCGGACGATCCGGGTTGCTCATGGCATCGGCAATCTTGTCCAGCTGCTCCTTGAGGGGATAGTCGATCACCCCCTGCTCGGGCGCCCAGCCACGCACCAATGCCAGATACTCCTTGTGCACCTGACGTTGGGTAAAGGCTTCGGTCAGTGCGCGGGCAATCACCGGATCGAGCGCAAACAGCAGCACACCGGAGGTGGGCCGATCGAGGCGATGCACCGGATAGACATGGCGACCACCGATGAGATCCCGGGTCATCTGCATGGCAAAACGGGTCTCGCCCTTGTCGAGCCAACTGCGGTGCACCAGTAGACCGGACGGCTTGTTGACCGCCACCAGCCACTCATCCTGATAGAGCAGGGTCAGCTTCAAGTCACTCTCTTCTCGGGTTTGATCTGGCATCATTGTTCGATCACTTTGCCGGAAAGCAGCAGGTCGAAGCGGGCGATCAGGCGCAGCAGCGCTTCTGCTTCGGCCAGATCTTCTTTGTAGACTTCGCTGGCCATGGGATAAAGGGAGACGCTGGTGGGCAGTGGCGCCTGCAACATCACCAGCTGCTCCATGCGCGGGATCAGCACGAACTGCAGCCACTGATCAAAGCTCAGGGTATCGACACAAAAAGGCAGGGTGCTTGCCAGGGCTTCGTCACCGGGATGGTCAGCTTGCCAGCGCTCAAGGCGCTGCAACTCGGCGGTGAGTTCCCCCAACAGGCCAGCTACCAGCAAATATTGATTCATCTCGCTCTCTTCCTCATAACCACAAATTGATCCGCCGACCCGACAGGGTCAGCCAGGATGCCGATACATTCAGTCGCACAGCACCGGCGGTTCAGCCGGGTCAACGACACACACGGCAACCAGCGCGGCCTGCCGCCTTTAAAAAAGGGCGATACTATACACCTCCCCCCGCATGGCTGCCATGTTGATATCTGCCGCAGCGCACGTCTGCTGCCACTGGCTATCCTCGGCAAGGGCCTTATAATCGGCCCGCATCACCATTAGCCGGATCTCACCATGTCTGCGACGCCTACTGCCATCAATACCTTGACCGAATTTCTGACTCAGGCTGGCACCCAGTTCCAGCTGTTTGACATGGGCCGCCAGGTGCGGTCACTGGCAAGCGATACCTTTGTCCGCATCGAACAGCAGCAGGAGCCCTATCCCTGGCCGCTGCAACAGCACGCCTGGCTCGGTGTGCACTTCTTCCAGCCGAGCGAGTCTCGCCACTACCTCTGGTTCCTCAAATTCGCCCTCGATGAGCGCGGCCTGCTGATGTCAAATGGTCCCAAGCTGTTCATGGATCAGGTGGTGGAGACTCTGGGCTACAAGCTCACCGGCGATCT
This sequence comes from Aeromonas sp. R5-4, assembly GCF_040908215.1. Taxonomy (NCBI): domain Bacteria; kingdom Pseudomonadati; phylum Pseudomonadota; class Gammaproteobacteria; order Aeromonadales; family Aeromonadaceae; genus Aeromonas; species Aeromonas sp. R5-4. The sequence goes on from NZ_JBFODG010000013.1 coordinate 182,104, forward strand.
GGACGAGGAAAAAGCCCAGCGCTTGGCCGACAATCCCTACACCTTCCGCCCGGCGGAGGCAAAAATGGCCAGTCTGCACGCCAAACTAGCGCGCCAGCTGGAGCAGGCCCCTTCCGCCTATTACGATGCCCTCTGCCACTATCTGGCCGCCCCCAACGATACCGGTTGGCAGACTCTGGGGCTGCAGGGCTTTGCCGACCTGGCCGAGCGACTGCATGATGAGCGCAATCTGGCGCTGATCTGCAAGGCGCTGCCCAAACTGCCGCAAGAGCCGCTCTATGCCCTCTGCCAGAGCCTTGAAAACGCCCCGCTGCCGCCGGCAGTACAAGGCGCCCTGCTCGAGCGGATCGGCAAAGAGCAGGAGTGCGCCGCCCCCAACCCGGAGACCCTGGCCTATCTCTGCCGCGCGATGGCCTCCTGCCCCGGCAGCACTTTGCGCACCAACAAGCTGCTGACCCTGCTGCAAACCCAGCCGAGCCCTGCGCTACTGCTCGCCATTGCGGGCCGGCTTTGGCCCGATCTGAAAGATGCCAATCTGCTCAGCCACTATCTGGAACAACTGGCACTGCAACCGACCCAGTTCTTCAATCAGGTTTTTGCCGAGTTGGTCACTTTACCGGCCCTGCGCAATGATATGCTAGCCAGACTGCGTGACCCCGAGCGCAGCGATGCGCTGGGCAAGGCCATCGGCCGTCTGTTTGCCTCGGCCTGATCCCTCGCCTCCCCCTCACGCCACGAGGCAACACGGCGGGAAATAGAAAAGGAGATCGGGAGTGCCGAACAGGACTCCCGGTTATCGACATCACGATAAGGAAGCCCGCCTATGGGAGAGATGCTCGGAATTTTGTTGCTGATTGCCGTAGCCGGCCTGTTCTGGCTGCAACGCCAACAGGCAGAAGTGGCCTGGCAATACATGCGCCGCTACTGCCAACACCATGATCTGCAACTGCTGTCGCTGGCTCGCCATCGGCGGGAGCTGGCGCATAATCCCCTGCGGCTACTGACCCACTATCAGTTTGAATTCTCCAGCGATGGCGAGAGCCACTATCAGGGCACCCTCAAGATGCAGGGGCTGCACGTCGTGGGCGTTGATCTGCCACCCCATCGCATACCCTCTGCCTGATCCCCAATCTCGTCTCTGCGCCCGATGGCTGTGCCTGTCTATAATCTCAGGGATTAAACAAAGGGAGAGACGAGATGGAACCCCTTGTCCACGATCTGCCAGCCCTGTTTGCCCAGCTAGGGATGGCAAACGACGAGCTGAGCCTGCACCGTTTTGTGCACGACCATCACCTCGACAATGAAACCCTGTTGCCGGAGGCCGGTTTCTGGAACGCCGCCCAGGCCAGCTTTCTACGCGACGCCCTGTGGAACGACTCCGACTGGTGCGAGGCGATCGACCAGCTCGATGTGATGTTGCGCCAGCCCCGCTAAGCCGCCCGCCCCTTTCCTCCCCTGCTGGCTTTGGTTAAGATCCCGCCCCGATATCGATCCCTCCTTCTCACCCAGAGCATGCTTATGTCCGCCCACGAGATCATCCGAATTGCCAACGAGCTGGCCGCCAAGGGCCTGACACCCACCACCGCCATGATCAAGGCCCGCCTTACCCAGCCCGTGCCGATGGCCGAGCTGCTGAAAGTGCTGAGCCAGTGGAAGCAGCAGCCCATCGCGACCGCCGAGAGCGAGCTCCTGCCAGAGGCCGTGCCCCAGCCAGCGCCGGAGCTCACCCTGCAGCAACTCGCCGAACAGCTCGCACGCATCGAACAGAAGGTGGATCGCCTGACCGACCTGCTCCTCCAGCAGGGGCAAGGCTGAACCATGTATATCGTCGAACTCTGCTTTGAGTGTTACCGCGATACCTCCCTTGGCGAAGCCGAGCGGGCCATCGTCAACTACCTCGACATGCTGCGTTATCAGGGTCAGATCCTCGGGCGGGAGTTTCCCACCAGCATGCACGACGGCTATTTCGTCAGTCGGGTGGTCTGTCCGGAGCAGGATAGCCTGCACCCTGACAACCAGAGCGAGCAGGTCAAACTGGCTGAGCAGCAGCTCAATCAAGCCGGGCTGCTGGCGCCCAAACTCCATTTGCAAGGGGCGGATCTGCTCTCCGACAGCACAGATCCTTGCGGCCAGCAGGGCGAGCGGCCGAGCTGGATGATGCTCTACACCAGCTTCCTGCACACCTGCTCGCCGCTGCGCTGTGGCGACCACTTCGCCCCCATTCCGCTCTACCAACTGCCCGCGGTCGCCAACGGCGATCAGAAACAGATCATCAAGTGGCAAGAGGATTGGGAGGCGTGCGATCAGTTGCAGATGAACGGCTCCATCGCCGAACATGCGGCGCTGCATGAAATCGGCGAAGTGGGCAGCCGCCTCTACCGGCGCGGCAGCGATCTGGCCAAACGGTTGGAAGTGCTGAGCGGCATCCCCACCTACTACTACCTCTACCGGGTGGGCGGGCTGAGCGCGGCCGAGGAGAAGGCGCGCCCCTGCCCCAGCTGTGGCGGTGAGTGGGCGCTGGCAGCGCCACTGCACGAGATCTTCGACTTCAAGTGCGACAGCTGCCGCCTGGTCTCCAACCTCTCCTGGGATTTCAAGGATTAAGCGCGTTCCCTGTACGCAACCCCATAAAAAAGAGCCTTGCCGCATGGCAAGGCTCTTTTCGTTCCGATGAGTAACCTTGGCTCGAACAGGTGCTATTGCGGCAACGTCTCAAGCCGTTCCAGAAACGTTGGCAAAGAGGGCGCCAGCGGCAGACGGCGGCCGGAGTCGAGCCACTCCAGCCACACCTGACCACTCTCGTTATCCAGCGAGATGAGCGTCATCTCGTTGCGGGTGGTGGCAATAAAGATGGAGGGGGGGCGTTTTAGCTTGCGCAGCATCAGCAGGTGGCCGATGAGGTTCTCCCTGAGCAGGTCGAGATCCGCGTCGTTCCACGGCAGGATCAATTCAAGGCGCAGCCCCTTGAAAAGGCAGGGGATGGGGCGGCTGAACCAGTGCCCGAACAGGGCGATGGCGCTGGGATGAATCGTCAGCTCAAGAGCATCGGCCATAGCCGTAAAATCGGCGGGTTCGGAGCGATGGTGAGGACGCCAAGCAACCAGACCATCGGCAGGCTCACCAAGTTGGCAGGGGGAACGCCAGTCCGCCTCCCACTCGCACAGGGGCAGGCCTCGTCTGGCCTCGCCATCCCGTTGCCAGCGGGCAAAAAAGTGCTCCAGGGCAGACAAAACTTGATCCGACATCGAAAATCCCCACAATTGCTGGCAAAGTCCGCTATTGCACCACCAAACTCGGTAACAGACAAGGTTGCCAGCCGACCTTGCGACCCGAGAAACAGAACCTGGGATACAGAGAGGCCGACGCCCAAGCCAAACGGCTGCAACCATCCGGCCCAGCAATGGCCTGTTTCATTCCACTCATCATGAGCACATTACGTGAGCAACCCTGTGAGCAAACAAGATAGATACGCCGGGGCCAGCGCCCTGACCGGCCTGAGCCTGGGCCAGCAATCCGATTACATCAGCCAGTACACCCCCTCCCTGCTGCAGCCGGTTCCCCGCAGCCTGAACCGGGATGATCTCCAGCTGGGCGATGATCTGCCCTTTAGCGGTTGCGATGTCTGGACCCTCTATGAGCTCTCCTGGCTCAACGCCAAGGGCAAGCCGATGGTAGCGGTGGGGGAAGTGACCATTCCTGCCACCAGTGCGAACCTGATCGAATCCAAATCCTTCAAGCTCTACCTCAACTCCTTCAACCAGACCCGTTGCGACTCTATCGAGGCAGTCGCCGCCATGCTGACCAAGGATCTGAGTGCCTGTGCGGGCGAGACCGTCAAGGTGACCCTGTTCCCCCTCGACAAGGCGCCGCACCAGATTGCCCAGCTGCCTGGCGAGTGCATCGATGAGCAGGATATCGAGGTAGACAATTACGAGTTTGATGCGTCCCTGCTGCAAGGGGCAGCCGGTAGCAAGCTGGTCGAGGAGACCCTGCACAGCCACCTGCTCAAATCCAACTGTCTGGTCACCAGCCAACCGGACTGGGGCTCTGTGGTGATCCGCTACAAGGGGCCGAAACTCGATCGGGAGAAGCTGCTGCGCTATCTCATCTCGTTTCGCCAGCACAACGAGTTCCACGAGCAGTGCATCGAGCGGATCTTTATCGACCTCAAGCACTATTGCCAGCCTGAACAGTTGACCGTCTATGCCCGCTATACCCGCCGCGGCGGCCTCGACATCAACCCGTTCCGCTCCGATTTCGAAGCCGTGCCCGCCAACCTGCGTCTGATCCGCCAATAAAGTCGAGCTGCGACAGAGAGGGCAGTCGCACTGCCCTCCATGACTGGTAAAAAGGTTTCAATCGATGCTTTACGCAGCTGGGATAAGGGGGCTGGATAATAAAATCCAGACGAAACCCACTTGCCGGCCACCAGCAAACCACAGTAAACGCTGGACTCGCAGGGGGGGGCTTGGATAACATGCCAACACCTCTGCGCCGTCCTTAATCCAATGAATCAACTGTTTTTTCTGGCCATGATGATGTCCTCCCTGTCAGCTCCGAATCTGGATCTGGACAAGGAGCAACTCTCTATCGATCTGCAACAAGCGCAATCGATGGTACTGACCGATCCTGCCAGATGCGTCCAGATCACCACCGCCTTCCTGACGCGCGCAGCCAATAATCCCCAGCAAATCATCAGCAATCGCCAGGAGTTCGGTTATCGCGAGCCCATCCTGAGCTACAGCACGGCGGCCCAGACCATAGGCGCCCACCTGCTCAAAGGAGAGTGCCTGCTGCAACTGGGCCAATATCAGGCCACCCAGCAAGCGCTCGACAAGGCGATGGCGCTGGCAGACAAAGAGCGGCAACCGGAACTCAAGGCCCACGGCCTCTATCTCAAGATCCGCAGTCAGGCCCTCAAACCGGATAACCAGAGCACCAGCCGCGCCCTGATGGATCAACTGGACGAGCAGCTGGCCGTCCCCACGCTCAAGCAGAGCCAGTTGCAGATCTATGGCCGCCTGCAACGCACCAGCTACGACATCGAGAACCAGCACTTCGATGATGCCAAGGCCCACTTGGCAGATGCGCGGATCTGGGCCGCCAAGACCCCCAATCCCCTCGCCAGTGCCTGGGTCAGCGCCATCAGCGGCGACCTCTATCGCGCGCTGCAGCAGCCACAGCTGGCGCTGGGGGAATATATCGATGCCCAGCAACAGGCCAAAAGCCTCAACGACCCGCTCTTTCTCGGCCTGCTGTCGAACCAGATAGTCAAACTCTATCAGCAGGAGCAGGAGCCCCAGAAAGCGCTGCAGTATGCCAATGAGGCGGCCAACTACTTCCACTCCATCGGCAACCCTTCCCTGCTGTGCGACTCCCTGATGGTGCTGGCGCGACTCAACCGCGAGCAGGGCGACCTCAATATGGCGCTGGTCTACTTCTTCAATGCGCTGGATCTGCTCGATGAAGGGAGCAACCGACCACAAGCCTCCCTGCTCAAATACGAAATCGGCAAAACCTACCTGCAAAGCGGCAACCTCTCGCTGGCCAGCAACTACCTCAATGCGGCCCGTCAGTCCCATGAGCTGAGCGATGCCAAAGAGCCGCTGATCGATACCCTGTTGCTGCTCGGCGAGCTCTATCTGAAGAAGCAGGAGGCCGCCATCGCCATTCTGCAGTTGGAGAACGCCCGCGCGCTGGCCAATCAGCTCGGCGATACTCGCCGTCAGTACGAGGTATTCCGCCTGTTGTCGCTTGCCTATGAGCAGAAGGGGTATCTGCGTCAGGCACTCGACAGCTACAAGCGCTTCCACCGTCTTGGCGAGGAGGTGCGCCAGCAGGAGCAGGCTATGGAGCAGGCGGCGATCCGCGACAACTATGTCCAGGTCGAGCGGGTGCAACATATCAAGGAGCTGGAGCAGCGACTTAACAACAGCCAGCATCAGCAGGAGCGCTATCTCTGGTCGAGTATCACCACCAGCCTGCTGCTGGCGCTTTTTATCTACCTCTTCTTCACCCTCTGGCTCAAGCTGCGTACTGCCCGCCTGCAACTGAAACGGACCAATGAAGCCCTGCTGATCGAGCCACGCTCGGGGCTGGCCAACTGGCAGCGGCTGATGAACCGCTGGCCGCGGGAGATGGCAAAGCGCCAGCTGAAATCGGATCGCTGGTACCTCAGTGAACAGCCCTCCAGCGAGTTCGATGACAAGCTGCACTATCTGCTGTTCCGGGTGCCTTTCCTGGTCAACACGCTGGAGCGCCACGGCTATCAGGCCAGCAGAGAAATCGAGCAGGCCTTCGGTGCCTATATGGACACCCTGACCCCGCAAGATGGCCGTATCTATGACTTGCGTGAAGGACACATGCTCTATGTGGTGCCACAGCGCCACGTCACCAACCTGCATCAACTGGCGGGAGACCTGCTGACCGCCATCGCCGCCTTCCCTTGCAACTATCCGCTGGATCGCCAGATCAGCCTCGGGATTGTCAGTCACCCCTTCCTGCCGAAAGCGGCGACCGCGCTCGATCACAATGGCCTGTTTGACCTCTGCTATCTCGCCCTGTCGGGAGCCATTCAGCTCAGTGAAAAATGCCAGCAAAACGCCTGGTTGGAGCTCGCGGCGATCGATTGCCAACAAGCGGCATTTTTTAATGGAGATGTGTGGCAATGCGGCCTGATGGCAATTGACAAGGGACTGGTAAAAGTCAATTCTTCTCATGAAAAGCAATGGGTTAATTGGCCCAGCCTTGCAAGGAAGCCGGCAGCCGATAACCACCAGGAAATAATGTAGATAACAGGCGAGGATCGAAACCAAGTTCGACCACTGTTGCTATCCAACACCAAAAACAATAATGACAACAGGGCGACCTGATAATGAATGACATCGCTGCCGTAGCAGGACAATTGGCAAGACTCAGGGAATCCCTTCAGCAGAAACAGCTGGAACTCGACGGCGTACTGTCGTTTTCCGATGCAGAGCGTGCTCGCGGTATTCAGTTTATCAACAAGTTGATGCTCTCCTGCCGTGGCTTCGACCGCGAGCTGGACAATCGCTTCGCCAAGCTCAAGCAGAAACTGGATAACAATCCCGCATTTACCGCGCTAGACGAGGATCTGCTGGCCATTGAAAAACTGCTGCAGCAGCACAGCAATGCGCTGGAAGAGTCGATCACCCTGACCCAAACTGCCATCGATCTTGGTTCCAAACAGCTGAAAACCATCAAGGGCTTCCCGGAAGAGACCCGCAAGTCCCTCAAGGAATTTCTGGCAAGTCCTGCCGGTTACGGCATTGCCGATCACCAGAAGAAGGTGATCAAGCTGCTGGAGTTCTACCAGCAGGCGATCAAGATCCAGCTGCTGCCAAGCCAACCCCTGTTGGCACCTTCAGGTGCAACTCAACAAGCAAGCGATACTGCCAGCAACGATGGCCAGCCCGATGTAGACCCGTTTGATCTAAAAGATCACGCTCGCATCGCCGATGAGTTGCAGCGGCTTATCACCGAACTCGACTTTGCCGGCGCCATCGGCGAGAGCCTGAGCGACATTCGCCGCCAACTGCTGATCGGGATCAACCCTGCCCTGCTGGCGGAAACCTGCCTGCAGGTGATCGAGCTCATCATCGAAGGCACCCGTGAGGAGCGCAAAGCCTCCCGCGCCTTCCTCAGCTCCCTCAACGAGAGTCTGTCCGCAGTACATGTCGGCTTTACCGAATCCCTCGATGAAGGGCGTGCACTGCAAAACGAAACCCGAGAGACCCGCGAAGCACTGGTCAACGAGTTGCAGGCGATCGATCACTCTCTGGCCAGCCATAACTCCATCGATGCGCTCAAGCGCGCCATCTCCGGCCATATGGGCGCCATCAACCTGCTGCTGCAAGAACGGGAAAGTACCGCAGCACGGGAACGTCACCTGCTCACCCGCCTCTCCACCATGGAGTCCAAGCTGCGCTTGATGAAGGAGGAGACCGCCGAGTACAAGAAGCGGCTGACCATTCAAAAACACAAGCTGTTCCTCGACAGCCTGACCCAGGTGCACAACCGGGCCGCCCTCGATGAACGGCTGGAGCAGGAGTACAAACGTTGGCTTCGTTACCGCACTCCGCTCTGCATGGCGATCATCGACATCGATCACTTCAAGAACATCAATGACAACTACGGCCATATGGCGGGTGACAAGGCGTTGAAAGTAGTAGCCAAAGCGCTGCAGAGTGCACTGCGTGATACCGACTTCATCGCCCGTTTTGGTGGAGAAGAGTTCGTGGTGTTGCTGCCCAACATCAACCCGGACAAGTTCCAGAAGCCGCTGGAGACCCTGCGCCAGACCATCAAGAGCATCCCGTTCCGTTTTCGCGATGCCAAGGTGGAGATCACCATCTCCATCGGCGCAACCCTGTTCAAGGATGGGGATAACCCGTCAGATGTGTTCGAGCGGGCGGACAAGGCGCTCTACCACTCCAAGCACACCGGTCGGGATCAAGTGACTCTGGCCTGACAAGCGGCTAAAAAAACAGCGAACAGTCGTCGCCCTATTTCCCTCCCCCCTCTATTACCACTACTATCGATCTCAGGGGATGCAACATAGCGTCCCCTTTTCTCCCCAGGGAAAAGCACAACGATAACAAGTGAGTAAAGGGGAACCTATGATTACGCACATCAATCCCGTTGGCAGCATGGATTTGCTGTCACAGCTTGAGGTGGATCGCCTCAAGCAGACTGCCTCCAGCGATATCTATCAACTGTTTCGCAACTGCTCGCTGGCAGTGCTCAATTCAGGTAGCCATACCGACAGCTCCAAGGAGATCCTGGAGCGTTTCAAATCGTTCGATATTCATGTGATCCGGCGCGAGCGCGGGGTCAAGCTGGAACTGTTCAATGCCCCCGAACACGCCTTTGTCGATGGCGAGATCATTCGCGGCATTCAGGAGCACCTCTTCTCGGTGCTGCGCGACATTCTCTATGTCTCCAATCAGCTCGAGTCCAACCGCCAGGTCAATCTGACCAACTCCACTCATATCTCCAATGTGGTGTTCGCCATCCTGCGCAACGCCAAGGTGATCCTGCCCGGCGCCGATCCCAACCTGATCGTCTGCTGGGGTGGCCACTCCATCAACGAGATCGAGTACCAGTACACCCGTGCCGTGGGCAGCGAGCTGGGCTTGCGTGAGCTGAATATCTGTACCGGCTGTGGCCCTGGCGCCATGGAGGGCCCAATGAAGGGGGCCGCCGTCGGTCATGCCAAACAGCGGGTGCGCAACGGGCGCTACATCGGCCTCACGGAGCCTTCCATCATTGCGGCAGAACCGCCCAACCCCATCGTCAACGAACTGGTGATCCTGCCGGATATCGAGAAGCGACTTGAAGCCTTCGTGCGTCTGGGCCACGGCATCATCATCTTCCCGGGCGGGGTGGGCACCGCCGAAGAGCTGCTCTATCTGCTCGGCATCATGATGCATCCGGCCAACGAGCGGCAGCCGATGCCCATCATCCTGACCGGCCCGAAAGAGAGTGCCGACTACTTCCGTGCCATCGACGACTTCATCAAGGCAACCCTCGGTGAACCTGCGACCAAGCTCTACCGGATCATTGTCGGCGATGCGCCGGAAGTGGCCCGGGTGATGAAAGAGGCGATGCCGAAAATCCGCGAATACCGCAAATCGGTCGGCGATGCCTACTCCTTCAACTGGTCCCTCAAGATTGAGCCGGAGTTCCAGCTCCCCTTCGAACCGGATCACGCCAGCATGGCCAGTCTGGATCTTCACCGCAACCAGCCGCCCCAGTTGCTGGCCGCCAACCTGCGTCGAGCCTTCTCCGGCATCGTCGCTGGCAACGTCAAGGAAGGGGGCATTCGCGCCATCGAGAAGAAAGGCCCCTTCAAGCTGCACGGCGACAAGGAGCTGATGCACCTGATGGACAAGCTGCTGGAGAGCTTCGTCAAGCAGCAGCGGATGAAGCTGCCGGGCAGCCAATATGTGCCCTGCTACGAAATAGTCCGCTAGGGTACAGATACATCATCGACAGAGGGGCGCATCGGCGCCCCTCTTTATTGGCGCTATGCCTTCCCGACCGCCATCAATCCCCCATAAGGCGAGTGGTTTGTTACAATAGGGCGTCCCGACCGCCAAGAGTGCCCCATGTCAACTATCCGGCCACACCTGCTCATCATCGATGCCCTCAACCTCATTCGCCGTCTGCACGCGGTACAGGCCCAGCAGGCACTGACCCCTGCCCAGGCGCTGGTTGCAACCCGCGCCAACCTTATCAATACCTGCCGCAAGCTGCTGGCCAATAGCGAGCCGACCCATGTCATTGCCGTGTTTGATGGCGAGGTGCATAGCTGGCGCAAGGAGGTCTATCCGGCCTACAAGGAGGGGCGAACTCCCATGCCCCCCGGACTGCGTGAAGGGCTGGCGACCCTGCAGGATGCCTTTTGGGAGTGCGGGGTCGATGCCCTGCTCTCCGAGACCGATGAAGCGGATGACCTGATCGCCACCCTCGCCAGCGGCATCGCCAGCCATGGCCATCAGGCGACCATCATCTCCACCGACAAGGGCTTCTGCCAACTGATCTGCTCGCAGATCCGGGTGCGCGACTACTTCAACAAGCGCTGGCTGGATTCCGCCTTCGTCCAGCAGCAATATGGGGTAGCCCCTGCTCAGCTGGTCGATTTCTGGGCGCTTACCGGTATCGGGGGCTCCAATATCAAGGGGGTTCCGGGGATCGGCCCCAAGACCGCCACCCAGCTGTTGCAGCAATATGGCAATCTGGCAGCCATGCTCGAAGCCTGCCAGCAAGAGGACGCCGCCAAGCCCCTGATCAAGCTGCGCCAACATCAGGATGAGGCCCTGCTGGCCCAGCGGCTGGTGCGCTTGCAGCGGGATATTCCGCTGGGATTCAACCTGCGGGACATCCGCTACCCGCCCCAGCCAGACTAAAGTGCCGAACAAAAATGCAGGCAAGGGCGTGAACCATGACGAGACTCACCCTCGCTGTTGATAAAAGTGAGTAGAATGTAAAGGAATGTGGTTGGTTTGCTGAGTAAATGCTATAAAGCAGCCCCATCCTCCCCTATACCCTGGAAGTGGAACCCTCTCATGTCCAAAAGAAAAATTACCGTGATCCCCGGTGACGGCATCGGCCCCAGCATCATTGAATCAGCCATCCAGATCCTGACCCATGCGGGCTGTGATTTTGAGTACGAATACGCTGATGCGGGTCTGGTTGCCCTCGAGAAGCATGGCGAGCTGCTGCCCCAGGCTACCCTGGATCTGATTGAGAAGAACAAGGTGAGCCTGAAAGGGCCATTGACCACACCGGTCGGCGGCGGTTTTACCTCCATCAACGTCTCCCTGCGCAAGAAGTTCAACCTCTACGCCAACGTGCGTCCGGTCATCTCCTTCAAGGGCACCAGAAGCCGTTACGACAACATCGACATCATCACGGTGCGTGAAAACACCGAAGGGATGTACTCGGGTGCAGGTCAGAAGCGTAGCGATGACAACAAGAGTGCCGAGGCGATGAGCATCATCACCCGCGAAGGGGCCGAGCGCATCGTCAAGTTTGCCTTCGAGCTGGCTCGTCAGGAAGGGCGCAAGAAGGTCACCATCATCCACAAGGCGAACATCCTCAAGTCGACCTCCGGCCTGTTCCTCGAAGTGGCACGTGAAATCGCCAGCCACTACCCGGATATCCAGAGCGAAGAGATGATCGTCGATGCCGCCTGCATGAACCTGGTGATGTACCCGGAGCGTTTCGATGTCATGGTCACCACCAACCTGTTCGGCGACATCCTCTCGGATCTTTGCGCCGGTCTGGTTGGCGGCCTTGGCATGGCGCCTGGCGCCAACATCGGCGATGGCGCGGCCATCTTCGAAGCGGTCCACGGTTCTGCGCCTGACATAGCTGGCAAGAATATCGCCAACCCGACCTCGGTGATCCTCGCCTCCATTCAGATGCTGGAGTACCTCGGCATGCAGGATAAAGCAGAGCGGATCCGCGAGGCGGTGCGAGCTACCATCGAATCCGGTGATCGGGTCACCCGCGATCTGGGTGGCACGGCTTCCACCAGCGAATTCACCCAGGCCATCATCGATCGCCTGTGAGTTAATTCATTGATTTTAAAAGGGAGCCTCGGCTCCCTTTTTTATATTTCCGAATCCTTTGCCACTCCCCGAACAGCAACTATGTTCAATAGAGAAGAAGAACAGGGAGTGTTTTTCATGAAGGGATACGGGTGCTATCTGGTGTCGGGTCTGCTGCTGGTGTGTGGCACTGCCAGTGCTTTCGAGCAGGATCAACAGACCCAAACCGCCAAACTGCCACAGCAGGAAAAACGGACTGCCACCGAGGTATGGCGCTCGAGCCTGAATACCAACGACCTGCTCAAGGCACCCAACCCCCTGTCGTTTGGTATTGAAGTCTCCACCGACAACTTTGGTAATCAAAAGATCACCTCCTACCCGCAGCTTAATCTGACCCCGGAAAAAAGCGTCAGTCTGTCGGTTGAACGCTTCAGACCCAAGGTCAAGTTCAAGGCTGGCGGAATGAACACCGCCCTCAGGCTGAGAGGAGACGGGATAAAGATGCAATTCAATCCGGTCGACAAAACCATCCCGCTGCAGATCGAGATCAAGGTGACCGACGACGAATCCTCCCTGCGCCTCGATTACCGTTTCTGATAGTTTCCGGCAGCCGAATAGCAAAAGGCCGACAGGTTTCCCTGTCGGCCTTGGTATTTATCGTACGGGCAGAACTGCTACATCACGCCTTGGGCTCGAGTTTGGAGACCCAGTACTTGTTGTAAACATGCACGGTGATCTCTTCTCGATCGTGATAGAGCTGCTTGGCCTGGATCACGAACGCGTTGTCGATCTCCTTGAGCATCTCGCGCAGCACTTCGATATTGTGTACCGATTCAGCATAGCGCTTCTTCATCGGCAGCTTGAGGTTGAACATCGCCTCCTGGCAGTCCCCCTCACGGAACCAGTCCGCAATCATGTGAACGACCCGCGCCGGTTTATCGACCATGTCGCACACCAGCCAGTAGGTGTTCTTCTTGCTCGGACGCCAGACGAAACCGTCATCCCGGATATGCTTGACCTGACCGGTATCCATCAGGGATTGGGCCATCATGCCGTTGTCAACCGCCGTCACCATCATGCCACGACGCACCAGCTGATAGGTCCAGCCACCCGGGCAGGCGCCCAGATCCACAGCCTTCATGCCTGAGCAGAGACGCACATCCCACTCTTCCCGCGGCACGAACACGTAAAACGCCTCCTCCAGCTTGAGGCTGGAGCGGCTCGGCGCATCGGCCGGGAAGCGCAGGCGCGGGATCCCCATGTGGAATCCGGAGTTGTTGAACGAGTAGGAGTAACCCAGCAACACGTGATCATTGGCCATGAAGAAGGCATGGAACACCGGACGGTTCGGCGTCTCCTTCTTGGTCAGGATCTCGTTGCTGCGCAGCGCCTGACGAAGCGGCACGGTGAACTTGCGGCAAAAGGCTGACAGCTCTTTCGCTTCGTTGGTATCCGCGGTTTCGACCCGCAGATCGCCGCAAATGGTGTAGTCACTCACCGCCTCAAGGATCGGGGAGATCCTGTCCGCGACATCCAGCCCCTTCAGCTCATGGGTGACCACCAGCATCTGGCGGATGAAGATGAGCTCCCGGAATGGCAGCTTGCGAGCCAGCAGGTCCGCCTGCTCCTCGTCATACAGTTCGAAGATCACATAACCGCTGTCGTCCTTGACCCGGGCGAAACCGTAGCACTGCATGTTACCGGCACGCTCGGTGATCTCTGCAGCCGCCTCTTTCTCAAAACCGGGGCGGCAATAAAGCAGCAGATTATTCATTTTTTCCTCCAAGACGACAGCCAGCCCAGATCAGGGCCGCCCATCCCAACATAAAACAGAGGCCACCGGCCGGAGTAATCAACCCCAGCCCCTTGCTGCCAAGCAGCACCATGGCGTAAATACTGCCGGAAAATCCGATGATCCCCAGCACAAAAGCGGTGCCAGCCAGGTGGATCACCTTGCTGCGCACACCACACCAGCCCAGAACCAGCAGGGCCAATGCGTGAAAAAACTGATATTGCACGGCGGTATTGAATGCCGCCAGACGCTCGGGCGTAATGCCGGTCGCCACCAATCCATGGGCGCCATAAGCCCCCAGCATGGTGGCCGTCAACCCGAAGAGACCGGCCAGTATCAGCCAATGTCGATGGATCTGCATCCTCACTCTCCCTCTCTCATCGAGGCTGGCAATCAAACCAACCCTCTTGTGCTATCCATGTCGGGCCACAAAATGGCTGATGGCCGCCGCTGCATGCTGCATATTATCCTGCTCACTCACGCCACTGGCTTTACGCGGTTTGAAACCATGATCACCATCGGTCAACCAATGGACCGATACGGCGGGTGAGAAGGGGAAATCGGCCAGTTCGGCGCGACTACCGAAGGTATCGCGCTCCCCCTGCAACAGCAGGGTTGGTACTGCAATATGCTTGAGTACCTCGCCTCGCCAGCTGTCGGGCTTGGCCGGAGGGTGGAAAGGATACCCGAGAATGAGCAATCCTGCAGCATTCATCTCACCCTCGCCTTCGCTGTACAGTTCCGCCGCCATCCGCCCGCCCATCGACTTGCCCGCCAGAAACAGCCGTGGATGGGCAAACTCGCGGATCATGTCGCGCCAATGGGCTAGCAGCACAGGTGCTCTGTCCGGCGGGCGGCGCTTGCCATCCTGTGCACGCTTTGTCATGTAGGGAAAGTTGAAGCGCACCACTTCGATGTCGGGGCCAGCCAGCAGACGTGACAACTCGGTAAGAAAGGCATGATCCATCCCTGCACCTGCCCCGTGGGCCAGCAAAATGCGAACGGGGGCATCAATTGCCCCCTCGCGGATTACATCAGGCATCGGCGAGCCTTGCCCTGCGACGCGCCTCTTCCTGCTCCACCAGCTCCAGCATCCAGTCGCGGAAGGCAACGATCTTGCCCTGATCCGACTGTTGCTCCTGACACACCAGATAGAAAGCATTTTTGCTCACCAGCACCTGCTCGAATGGGCAGATAAGGCGGCCGGCCTCAATCTCGGGTTGTGCCAGCACGCTGTGGCCAAGCGCCACCCCCTGGCCGTGGATCGCCGCCTGGATCACCATGGTGGAGTGGCTGAAGATGGGCCCCTGATTGACGTTGGGTGCATCGATATCGAGCTGGCGGAACCAGGCCTTCCAGTCGCGGCGGGAGGTATCGTGGAGCAGGGTATGAAGAGTCAAATCTTGCGGCGTACGCAACGGTTTGGGCCCGGTCAGCAGCAAGGGGGAACAGACCGGGATCAGGTATTCGGTATGCAGCTTGTCCGAGCGCAGACCCGGCCAGTTGCCGCGGCCGTAGTAGATGGCGACATCCACATCGTCGGTAAGCGACCCTTCATCGAGGTCAACCGCCTTGATCCGTACATCGATATCAGGGTGGCGCTCGCTGAACTTGACCAACCGCGGCACCAGCCACTGGATGGCGAAACTCGGCTGCAAACTGACAGTCAACGCCCCCTTGGCACTGCGGGCCAGCAGCTTGTCGGTCGCCTCAGAGATGGAGGCAAAGATGTCCTTGATATCCAGGAAATAGCCCTGCCCCTCTTCGGTCAGCAACAAGGAGCGATTTTTGCGGCGGAACAGCTTGATGCCAAGATACTCCTCCAGCGCCTTGATCTGGTGACTGATGGCAGCCTGAGTCACAAACAACTCTTCTGCTGCGCGGGTAAAGCTTAAGTGACGAGCCGCTGCTTCAAAGGCCTTGAGGGCATTGAGCGGGGGTAAACGACGAGACATGACACCAGCCGACGATGAGTTTTTCTAATGGGGCGCATTATAATTTGTCGGTTGCAGGTCGACCAGTGAATAAACATAATTCGCCCAGCAATCAGTCGTCATATGGCTCACATTTTCTACTACGTGTTGGTTTACATGTGTTTTTAGTGAGTCTTTCGACTGCGATTGTGGTGTTGTGTTTCTTCCTCTGCGGGAAGAGGGGCTCAAATCTCACCGGTTTGACCCAGTCTGTCATCTGAATGTGTTTGGCGCCTCCAGCTGGATGGCGCCTTTTTTCATCCCTTCTATACCTTGAACTGCCCCACCAGCTGCTGCTGCTTGTCCGCCAGCGCAGAGAGCTCGCGACCATTTTCGGCGGAGGTCGCCGCCTCGGCCCGAATGGTGTGGCTCACATCGCGAATGTTGCTGACGTTGCGGTTGATCTCGTCCGCCACCCGGCTCTGCTCCTGCGCCGCCCGGGCAATCTGCTCGTTCATCTGATGGATGGTGGAGACCGACTGGATAATCTGCTCCAGCACCTGTACCGAGAGATCTACCTTGGCAAGCGTCTCGTCAGCCTGACCATGACCATCTCGGATCGCCTTGACCACGGCGCCGGTACCGGATTGCAGTTGGCTGATCAGAGTCTGGATCTCGACGATGGCATTCTGGGTGCGACCGGCCAGATTACGCACCTCATCGGCCACCACGGCAAAGCCACGGCCCTGCTCACCGGCCCGCGCCGCTTCAATAGCCGCATTCAGCGCCAGCAAGTTGGTCTGCTCGGCAATTCCCTGGATCACGGTGAGAATGTCATTGATGTTGTCGCTGTTGGCGGAGAGTCGCTCCACCACCGGCTGGGCATCGTTGATGATGGTCATCAGCTTGCGCATCGCCTCCTGGGTGTCGGCAACGACATATTTGCCCTCTTGCGCCGCGGCATCAGTGGTGTTGGCGGCAGCCACCGCCGAGCCGGCATTACCGGAGACCTGCAACGCCGTGGCGCTCAGCTCTTCAAATGCCGTCGCCACCAGATCGATCTCCTGATACTGGGCCTGCATGCCACTGCTGGTGCGCTCGGCCACTTGCGCGGCTCGCTCGGCACTGTTGCGCGTACCGGAGACGGTATCAATCACCTGACTGATGGTGGATTGCAACTTGTTGAGGAAGCTGTTGAACCACTTGGCCAGCTCGCCGATCTCGTCTTGCCGCTGGATCTCGATACGCTGGGTCAAATCCCCCTCGCCGCTGGCGATATCCTTGAGACGGGCAACTACGGCGCGGATGGGTGCCACAATCTGGCGCGCCATCAACCAGATAAAACTCAGGGCAACCAGCGAGATCAGCACTCCGATCGACAGCTGCGAGACCACGCTGCGATTGGCCTCACTGGCCAGCTCATCTTGCAGTTGCTGGGCCGAGGCCAGTACTACAGCCCGTGGCAATTCAATGTAGATGCCCCATTTACGGTCGGTGCCACGCATGGATACCGGGACAAAGGTCTGCAACAGGGCGCCGTCGCTGCTCCAGCGAGTCAGCTCCTGCCCCTGACTGAGCCAGCCTTTCAGCTCGCTGGCCAGCCCTTGATACTTCTGATCCAGCCCGCGCCCCATGGTCACATCGAACTCATCGGCTCCCGCCACGCGCCCCTCGTGACTGACCAGCAAGATTCTGCCCTTGCCGTCATAGAGCTCTTTGTCCATGGTACTGACCAGACTCTGCAAAGTGGCCAGCGAGATATCGACCCCGACCATCCCCAGCAAGGTCTCCTGCTCCAGCAGCGGGACCGTCACCGAGGTCATCAATATCTGTTTATCGCCCACATCGTCCAGATAGGGCTCCAGCAGGCAGAGGGCACGGGTGCGAATGCTGCAGCGATACCACTCGTTTTCGATGCCACCAGCCTCGGTCGGGCTCTCATCGGCCAGTACATCCTCATTCTGCACTTCCGGTTCTATCTTGCCGTTGTCATAGGCCCAGTAACTGGAAAAACGCCCCTTGTCGTTGGAACCCAGCGCCGTTGAGCCCTGATAGTTGCTGTCTTCCCCATCCAGCTGGTCAGGCTCGAACACCGCATAGACACCAAGCAGATTGGTCGATGAGGCAACGGCATCGTGCAGTTGCTGATTGACGGCGCTGCGCAGCGCCTCCGAATGGACAAAGTTCTCAGCCGCATTCTTGCGCTGGAACAACACGCTCTCCGCCAGCAAACTGGCGCGGAAATAGGCTTCATCGAGATAGCTGGTCACCTTGGCCGCCTGCTCCGAGCCCATCGCCTTCATCCAGTTCTCGGCAGACTGCTGCGCCTCGTGCATGGTGGCTTGCCGCACCTGCTGTTGCATCTTGTTCGCGTTGTAAATCGAAGAGGCAACCAGAGCGGCGGCTGTCACCAACAGACAGCAACCGGCGATCAGGGTAATCCGACCCTGGACAGAAAGAGCGCTCATGCCAATATTCCTACGTCATACAGATATGGATAGATTATCGACTTTATAAACAAAAACTTAACTCTCTCACAGCAAATCCAGCGAGAGTTGATTAACTTCACCCTCTTTTGGCAAACCCACCACCAAGCCCAGCAGGCGAACCGAACGCCCTTGCGCCCGCTGTAGCCCCTCTTTGAGCAGGGGAACGAACAAGGTTGGCTGATAGCCACCCTGACTGCGATAGACGGTGGTCTGGTGGAAATCGGCAAACTTGAGCTTAATCCCCTGCCCCATCACCTGCTCGGCAGGGCACGCCAGCTGAAATCGCCGCTCCAGCTCCGGCAGCAGTTGCTGCAATACCGTCAGGCAGGCGGCTTCGTCACAAACATCGCTCGCCAAAGTGGTCTCCACCCCGATGGTTTTGCGGATCCGGTGCGCCTGCACCGGCTGTTCATCCAGCCCCCAGATCCGGGTCGTCAACATCTCCCCCAGCTTGCCAAAACGGCTGCACAGCTCTTGTGCCGACAAGGCCCGCGCATCCTCACAGGTGTAAAGCCCCTGTGCCTCCAGCCGCTCGGCAGTCTTGCGCCCCACCCCGGGCAGTTTGCCAAGTGGCAACTGGCAGACAAATTCGGCCACTTCGTCGGGACGAATGACAAACAGACCATCAGGCTTGCGCTGCTCCGAGGCGAGCTTGGCGAGAAACTTGTTGGGGGCCACTCCGGCCGAGGCGGTCAATCCCAGTTCGGTGACGATGGCTTGCCGGATCTCTTGCGCCATCAGGGTGGCGCTACCGCCACAACAGCGACTGTGGGTCACGTCGAGGTAAGCCTCGTCCAGCGACAGTGGTTCAACCTGATCGGTATAGCGCAGGAAAATGGCCCTGAGCTGACGGGAGATATCCTTGTACACCGCCATTCGCCCCGGGATGAGTACCAGCGGCGGGCAGAGTTTTTTCGCCAGTGCGCTCGGCATGGCGGAGCGCACCCCGAACCGGCGCGCCACATAGTTGCAGGTCGAGATGACACCACGCCGCTCGGAGGACCCACCGATGGCAAGCGGCACCTCCCGCAACGCCGGATTGTCCCGCATCTCCACCGCGGCAAAAAAGCAGTCCATGTCGATATGGATGATCTTGCGCATATCACTGTATAAATAAACAGACATGGCATCATCTTACCCCAAGGATAACCGCAGCTCTATCTCTCTCGTTGCGGCTAAAATAGTAGACTCCAAGGAGACCTTTACTACCACAATGACAAACCACAATGACAAGGAGCGTTCGGGATGAAATATCTTTGGCTGGGACTCTGTTTGCTGCCGTTGACCGGCATCGGCAAGAACAACCCGACGGCAGAGTGCCGCTGGCTGTACGACCGGATTGAGATACTGGAACAGGCCATCAAGAAAGGGGACAAGCTCGGCACAGAGCAAGAGTTGTCACGCTGGAAAACTGAGTACAACAAAAAACAGTGCTCACAGTACGACTACTGAGCCGGACAAGATGGCGTGACCGACAACGGCAGATAACAAACGGGCCCCGATCAAGATGATCGGGGCCCGTTTTTCAAAGCATGGCCAGCTTGATTCTGCAGCAGAGTGCGCTCAAGGCAGCACCATAGGGCCAGCCACGGCGGTAGCCACGTCATCCCCGCGCAGCACCCGAACCAGTTCGAGCGCAAACTCAATGGCACTGCCCGGCCCCTGACTGGTGATAAGGCGATGAGCCTCATCCCTGACTACCCGCTCACGTGACAGCTGCGATGTCGGCAGTTGGGACTTAAAACCGGGATGACAGGTGACGATGGCATCACCCAGCAGACTGTGATGTTGCAACACCACCACAGGGGCGGCGCAGATGGCAGCGCGCCAGCGACCAAGAGCGGCCTGCTCTTTGAGCAGACCAATGGCCAGCGGGGTATCGCGGATCACTTCGCTGCCGGGCAGACCACCGGGTACCACGATGGCTTCAAAGTCCCGACGGGTCAGCTCGTCGATATGACAATCGGCCACCAGCTGTACCCCGCGCGATGCCTTCACCTGCCTGGATCCGGCTGGGCAACAAGAGGCCAGCACCACCTCGATGCTGGCGCGCACCAGGGTATCGACAATCGCAACCGTCTCTATCTCTTCCGACCCGGGCGCCACCAGCACCAGTACACTCACGTTCGCCTCCTTGCTGCTTGCTCTGCCATGTAAAAGGTCAGACGGCCTGACTCTTCTCTTTGATCGCCTGATAGAGACCCTGATTGACCGGTACGGCAATGCCATGCCGGGCAGCCTTGGCCAACAGGAAGCCGGTGATGGCCTCAATCTCGGTCTCGCGTCCCAGCTCCATATCCTGATGCATGGAGGAGTAATTGTCAGCGGTCAGTTCCACCACTGTCATCACCCGGCGTTGCAACTCCTCTGCCGTGGTTGCAATCCCTTCGGCACACATCACATCCGCCACTTCCACGCAGATCTGCTGCAGGGCATCGGCAAAACGGGGGCCAGCCAGCTCGCCATTTTTCAGCTTGTAGAGAGCCGTCAGGGGATTGATGGCACAGTTGATGGCCAGCTTTTGCCACTGGCGCGTCAATACCTGCTCATCCCAACCAGCCTGACCCAGTGCCAGCGCAAGCCCGTCCGCGAGCGCGGCATGGGCCTTGGCGGCATCGTTGATCGGGCCAAGCCAAGTTTCACCCTTGCCAGTATGACGGAAGACAAAATGGCCGCACTGCATGGCGCCATGGCTGGTGACACCGGCAATCACCGGATTGTTCGGGAACATCTCGACCACCTGCTCGGCAATGCCCATCCCGTTGTGCAGCAGCACGATCGGCACGCCGGCATCCAGATTGCCCACCAGCGGTGTCAGTGCGGCAATCACCTGACTGGCCTTGGTCATCACCAGCAGACGCTGGATCTTGCCGGGTTTGCTGACAAACCCGCGCTCGATATTGAGCAGCTGGACATGCCCCTCCAGCGAGGTGAAATCGATCCCCGGATGGAGCGTGGACTTATGATGTTCGCGCAACAAGACACGGGTGGATTGACCGCTCTGGGTCAGCAGGGAGGCAAAAACGCCGCCGAGGGCGCCACAACCCAACAGTGACCACTTCGGAGTAACGGGTGGAATAACGAGCTGTCGGGAATTTTTTAATCCGCTTGGCATGGTGTGACTCTGTCAGGGTAAGGGTTGCAATCCTCTCAACCTGTTACCGGGGATAAGTGAAGATGTCGCTGGTGGACACTAACGGGTCCACCCGTCCTGTGCGCAGGGGATTCTAGCAGAGCAACCCCATCAAAATCAGCAAATTTGCCCGTTTTCTGGTAGATTTGCCCCCCGATAACGCAACATGAGGAGCTTTGGCTATGCCGTCATTCGATATTGTCTCTGAAGTCAAAATGAACGAGGTGTTGAACGCTGTCGACAACGCCAATCGTGAACTGGCCACCCGTTTCGATTTTCGTGGGGTAGAAGCCAGCTTCGAGTTGAATAAGGAAGAGGTAAAACTGGAAGCCGATGCCGATTTCCAGCTCAAGCAGATGGTCGAAATCCTGCGCGGTGCCCTGCTCAAGCGCAACATCGAAAACAGCTCCATGGAAGTGGGTGACTCCGTTCACTCCGGCAAACGCTTCCACCTGACCGTCAAGTTCAAACAGGGGATCGAGAAAGAGATCGCCAAGAAGCTGGTCAAGCTGATCAAGGACTCCAAGATCAAGGTACAGGTCGCCATCCAGGGTGATGAAGTACGTGTCACCGGCAAGAAGCGTGACGATCTGCAAGAGACCATGGCACTGGTCCGTGGCGCCGAACTGGGTCAACCGATGCAGTTCCAGAACTTCCGCGACTGATTTATCCACTCAGCCGTGGCGCACTTGATGACTCGCGCCACGCTATCTAAATCGCGGCCATAAAAAAACCGGAGCAGATGCTCCGGTTTTTTGTACCCCAAGTTTTATTAGAACTTGTAGGTAACAGAGAAGTAGTGGCTGAAGCCAGTGCTCTTCCAAGGAGTACCATCGTATGCAGTGGAACCGTCTTTGGTACCATAAGCATCCATAAAGTACTTCAGGCCGTAACCGACGGCGTAGCGGTCGGAGTGCCAGTAGATACCGTGGAAGGTAGCCAGGTTGTCGCTGGTACGGTCAGCACGGTTGTGAGTGTCCAGATCGAAGGCGTAGTCCAAGTAACCTTGGTAGGAGACAAAGCTGCCGTTGCTGAAGGTATAGAAAGGCTTGAACCAGTTCATGGCGAACCAGTAACCGTTCCACTCACCCTCTTCTTCGGCGAAGAACTGGTTTTCAGTTGCGTGGCGAGCATACAGGTTCATGCCCACTTTACCGAACCAAGGCACCTGAACATCAGCACCCAGACCGATCATGTTCTCCATCTGGTGGTCGCCGACGTTGTTCAGAGAGGCGATGTAGAGCTCTTGCACAGGACCAAAGGAGAGATCTTTACCGGTCAGAGCATCCAGAGACATGCGCGGCGCAAACTTCATGAACAGGTTCTGATCACGGTGCTTGTTGCTGTGGCGGGAGTCGAAGATATCGAAGACGTCGACGTAACCGTAAAGGTCAAACAGGCCGGAGCGACCACCGAATTCCATTTCGAAGTAGGTGTCGTTGTAATCTTCAGCACCGGTGGTGAAAGGACGTTGGTCGATGGTGTGCATGACGTTGAACTGCATCCACTTGTAGTCATTCTTGTGGATATCACCGCTGTAGTCAGCAGCGAAGGCCGGGGTAGCGGCAGCAGCCAGCAGACCGGCAGCGATCAGAGTCTTGGTAAATTTGGCCATTTTATTGGTCTCTTGTGCGTTAGTTGAGGTTTTCCGTAGCCTGCCCACAAGGAGCGAGAGGGATTCTAATCAAATAAAATTGGGGGTGAAACAACTTCTCGGGAACTTTATCCGGAAGTGTGAATCTAATCACCCCCGATTCTACGCAAACGCTTGCTATTTGTCAGCCGTTGAGAGCAACTCACTCCCTTTTCTGGCGACAAGCACAATCAACAACAACACGGGCAAGCCCAATAAACTGGTTCCGACAAAGAAGGCACTGTAGCCAATCTGCTCCACAACCTGCCCGGAAAAACCGGCCAGCAACTTGGGTAGCAGCAACATCACCGAACTGAACAGGGCGTACTGAGTGGCCGAAAATGCCACATTGGTCAGGCTGGAGAGATAGGTCACAAAGGCCGCGGTCGCGATACCGGCACTGAGGTTATCCAGCGAGATAATCAGGGTCAGCAGTTCCAGATTGTGACCAACCTGATTGAGCAGGGCAAACAGCAGGTTGGTGCTGGCGGTGAGCAGCGCCCCCAAGAACAGGATGCGCAGCGTGCCGAAGCGCATCACCAGCACGCCCCCCAGCGCAGCGCCCACCAGCGTCATGATGACGCCAAACACCTTGGTAATGGTCGCAACCTCGGTCTTGCTGAACTGCATATCCACATAGAAGCTGTTGGACATTACCCCCATCACCACATCGGCAACCCGATAGCAGGCGATCAGAGCCAGGATCAGCAGCGCCGAGCTGCCATAGCGACGAAAGAAGTCGGCGAACGGACACCAGACCGCCTCATAGCCCCAGGCCCCCGCACTCGCCAGCAGCGCAGGCCACCCTTTTTCCAGGAGCTGCGCCTTGCGTTCGGCCTGTTGCTTGCCCTGCTCGGCCAGATCGATATCCGGCTCGTGGCAAAACAGCGTGGTGATGACCCCGAGTGACATCAGACCCGCCATCACCAGATAGGTAATCTGCCAGCCACGATAGTCATAGCCGCTGTTGCTGCCAAACCACGCCGCCAGCGCCAGCGCACCGGCGCCCGCCATGATCATCGCCAGTCGGTAGCCGGTCATGTAAGAAGCAGCCATCGCCGCCTGAAGCCGCTCGGGGGCAGATTCGATGCGATAGGCGTCGATGACGATATCCTGAGTCGCCGAGGCAAAGGCCACCAGCAGGGCAAACATCGCCAGCTGGGCCAGCTCGGTCTTGGGATCGCAGAACGCCATGCCGACCAGCGCGGCGGCAATCAGCAACTGGGAGAAAAACATCCAGCTACGGCGACGCCCCAGCAACGTGGAGAGCAACGGCAGCGGCATGCGATCCACCAGCGGCGACCACAGCCATTTAAAGCCATAGGCGAGCGCCACCCAGCTCATATAGCCGATATCGGTCAGGCTGACATCGGCCTCGCGCAACCAGAATGAGAGGGTACCGAACACCAGCAGCAGCGGCAGACCCGATGAAAACCCCATGGCAAAGAGAATAAACACCCGAAATTCGAGATAGACGGCGAGGGACTCTCTCCAGCTTGGTTTGCGGATCATGTTCAACTACCTGACGACTTTGGAAAAGTGCGTCATTTTGGCAGGTTGATAGCAGATAGCCAAGGCGAGCAAAGAGATAGGCAAAAGAAGTCCGGATAGAGAAAAGGCCCATCCCGAACGGGATGAGCCTTGTATTGTGGCCTGACGAGGCGAGGTGACGAACCGCGTCCGGTGAGGATTACTTGCCCGCTTTCTTGTCGACTTTCTTGTCTGCCGGAGTTTCTGCCAGCAAGACCACCTTCTTCAGAATGATGGGACTGGTCGGTACATCGTTGGCGCGCAGAATGGGGCTGTAACCGGTCTGTACCTGAGCCAGCTTGTCCAGCACCTCCATCCCCTGAACCACCTGACCGAACACGGTATAACCCGCAGAGCCACCGGCGTTGAGGTTATTGTTGTCGACCAGATTGAAGTAAAACTGGCGAGTAGCGCTGTCGACCGCCTGGGTGCGGGCCATGGCGATGGAGCCACGCTTGTTGGGCAGACCACCGCGCGACTCGTTGACCACAGGCTCATAAGTTGGCAGTTGCTGGAACTGCTGGTTGTAGCCCCCACCCTGCACCACGAAATCCTGGATCACCCGGTGGAAGATGCTGCCGTCATAGCTGCCATCAGCCACGTAACGTAGGAAGTTCTTCACCGTCTGGGGCGCCTGCTTGGACGCCAGCTCAACCACGATATTGCCGTGGTTGGTCTCCATTCTGACTTTCGGGCCTGCAAACGCCAGCGGGGCGATCAGCATGGCCAGCAACCAGAGTTTTTTCATCATCAGACCCCTGCACCGTTCGGTTGACCTTTCAGGTAACCGCGCAGCGCATCATCGGCCATGATCTGCTGCAGCACGCTACCCAGTTGCAGGTTCAGTGTAGACTCCAGATCGGCCATGCTTGGCTCGCTCGGGCTCTCCTTGCTGGAGGACATGTTGAACTGCTTGGTCAGACGGTTGCCCTGGAAATCGGCGATCACCTGCAGGCTGACGCGGGACTTGGTGACATAGGTAAAGGTCTTCTCTTCCACATTGACTGCGGCGTTGGAGATCACCAGCGTCAGGTTGGTGGTGCCACTGTTGCCCACTTCCAGACCCTGGCTGCGCAGCCCTTCGGCCAACCGCTCGGCCATCAGCAGGTTGAGCGGACGCTCACTGTTGACCAAGACGGGGGCTTTCTCTTTATGTTTGATGGAGAAGACGTAGGCAGCCTCACGCTTGTCTACCCCTTCCATGGTGATGCGATTGCCAGAGTAGTATTGCTGGTTGGCGGGGATCACCTGCGGATTGAGCAGCGCCGTCTCCGGCCAATGAGTGGCACACCCGCCCAGCATCAGGGCGGCCAGCAGCAAGAGTGACTTTTTCATCATGGTTTCCTTTGGCTTTAGCGTTTGATGGCTTTCAAAATAACGAATTTGCTGTTCGACGCAACGACTTGTGCGTTGGCAAACAAGCGCTTGAGTTTGTTGTGATAGTCCAGATGACGGTTGCCTACTATCCAGAGTTCACCCCCTTGAGGCAACACCCGGTGCGCATCGCTGAACATCTGCCAGGCGATATGATCGGTGATCGCCTGCAGCTGATGGAAAGGAGGGTTGCAGAGGATCCGATCCGCCGAGCCGACCGCCACCCCGTCGAGACAGTTATTGACCATAAAGCGGGCGCGCGGCAGTGCATCTGGCAGATTGTGCTCGACGTTGAGCTGTGCCGAGGCGACTGCCATATAGGATTCATCGATAAAGGTCACCTCCACCTCGCTGTCTTTGGCGAGCAGCGACAGACCCAGCACCCCGTTGCCACAGCCCAGATCGATCACCTTGCGGGCACTGTGGATGGGCAGGTTGTCCAGCATAAAGCGGGCACCGATATCGAGACTGGTGCGCGAGAAGACGTTGGCATGATTGTGGATGAGCATGCCACTCCCCTCCAGCGGCCAGACAGTCGGGAAGGGGTTGGCCATCGCCGGCAGGTCAGCCTGCGGCTCGCAGTGAATGAGGCGCGCCTTTTTCCAGGCCAGCGAGGTACGGGTAGGCCCCAAATACTTCTCGAACAACTTGAGGGTGGAGGTATGAATATCCTTCGCCTTGCCGGCAGCGATAACGCGGGTTGCCGGTGTCACCACCGCACGCAATGCCAGCAGTTGCTGCTCCAATAGAGCCTGATATTTGGAGACCTTGATCACCACAAGTGCTGGGGCATCGGGCAGCGGCGCCAGCGCATCCTGCAAGCGGATATCACCCGCATCCAGTCCGTTTTCGGCCAGATTGGCCAGGGTCGCCCGCTCACTGATGTAGGAGTCGGTGACGCAGCAGGGGGAGTGCGGATGCAGATAGGCGGCCAGCGCGCCAAAGCCATCATTCATGATGATGACGGGGCCCGCCTGCTCGAGGGGAGACTCCGCCAGGGTATTGATCAGATATTCGTCAGCCGCATCCCAGGCTTGCAGGGTCTCCTGACTCTGGCGCGGATAGCGGTAGAGCGTGAGCTGGCAATGGGGAGTGTCGAGAAGGGTTTGCATAGGAAGAGTCCAACCTCGGCTTGATTCGTGTATACAGGCGCCAGGGGCGACGCAAAGTGGCGCTATTCTAGCGAGGAGCAGGAATTTCACCAGTTCGATGCGCATCAAGGGGGCAACTGACGGGTGATTTCCCTCTTACGGGGGCTTATTCCATCCCGCGACTGCCGATAGAATGGCCCGACATTCACTCTGGAAGCCGATCCGATGACCATCCAACAACTGATTGAAGCCAAGCTGACCGCCGCCCTCTCCCCCACCGTGCTGGAGGTGATCAACGAGAGCCACATGCACCGTGTGGAACCGGGATCTGAGAGCCACTTCAAGGTGGTGATCGTCAGCGAGCAATTTGCAGGGCAGCGGCTGCTGGCACGCCATCGTCAGGTCAATTCGGTGCTGGCCGACGAGCTGGCCGGTGCCGTTCATGCACTGGCACTGCATACCTACACCGAGACCGAGTGGCAGGAAAAAGGCCACGCCCCGCGCACCCCGAGCTGCGTTGGCAAACCGTCACTCTCCTGAAACCGGTTGTACCACAGGATTCCCCTCGAGAACCTGCCAACAAAAATTAAACATATTTCCCCCATTGGCCCCGAAAAGGCTACATCCAAGGGGGTATATTTCGACATCAAGGCTTTTTGCTGATAGTGGAGACAACGGCAAATACCCCCATCGAGGTATCGAAATAAAAAAACCTTTAAAACCACTACTTACAAGGTGTCGGGGGCTTATTCATTGCAGGTTAATTTTGTGATGGCACGGGGATTTTGCCCATTTGGCATGGCAGAAAATGCACCTTAAGTGGTAAACTCAAGCGCTTTTGAGTGAGCCTGCATGTTGAATAATTGTTGAGCCTGCCCACCTGGCACAACCACAACATCGACTCATTCAACCACCCGTCGTGATGTATTTCTCGGCGCTAACCAACCTCTCCCGTAACGGTAGTGCAAGTAAGTATGATTACAATCAAAAGAGGACTGGACATCCCCGTGCTGGGTGCGCCAGAGCAAGTAATCTACGATGGCCCCGCCATCACCCGTGTTGCGACACTGGGCGAGGAGTTTGTGGGGATGCGACCTACTATGTTCGTCAAAGTAGGTGATCGCGTCATCAAAGGTCAGGATCTTTTTGAAGACAAGAAGAATCCGGGCGTTAAATTCACAGCTCCTGCCACCGGTGTGGTTTCAGAGATCAACCGTGGTGCCAAACGTGTTCTCCAGTCTGTGGTCATCGACCTGGACGGTTCCGATGAACAGGTGACGTTTGAGCATTTTGCCTCTGCCGAGCTGGCCAAGCTCGAGCGCAGCAAGGTGCAAGAGATCCTGGTCGCATCAGGTCAGTGGACTGCGTTGCGTACCCGTCCGTTCAGCAAAGTCCCCGCGGTAGCGTCTGCCCCGCGCGCCATCTTTGTGACTGCAATGGACACCAACCCGCTGGCAGCCGATGCCGAGCTGATTATCAAGGAACAGCCGCAGGCCTTCCTCGATGGTCTGGCCGTATTGACCCGCCTGACCGACGGCGCCGTCTACGTCTGTAAAGGCGAAGGCAGTCTGCCCCACTCTCCGCTGGCTCAGGTCAAGGAAGAGATCTTCGTTGGTCCGCACCCTGCCGGTCTGCCGGGTACCCATATCCACTTCCTGGATCCGGTCAGCAGCACCAAGGTGCAGTGGCACATCAACTATCAGGATGTGATTGCATTCGGCAAGCTGTTCACCACCGGTCAGATCTGCACTGACAAGGTGATCGCGCTGGCTGGCCCGAACGTGCTCAAGCCGCGTCTGCTGCGTACCCGTCTGGGCGCCTGCATCAGCCAGCTCACCAACAATGAGCTGCGTGCCGACGAAAACCGTATCATCTCCGGTTCTATCCTGAGTGGTGCCAAAGCCGAAGGTGTTCACGACTACCTGGGCCGCTACCACAATCAGGTTTGCGTGCTGGGTGAAGGTCGCGAGAAAGAGTTCCTGGGCTGGATCAACCCCAGCGCCAACAAGTTCTCTATCACCCGTACCACCCTCTCTCATCTGATGAAGGGCAAGCTGATCAACTTCACCACCACTACCAACGGTAGTGACCGTTCCATGGTGCCTATCGGCAACTATGAGCGGGTGATGCCACTCGACATCCTGCCGACCCTGCTGCTGCGGGACATGGTCTCCGGCGATACCGACGGTGCGCAAGCACTGGGCTGCCTGGAGCTGGATGAGGAAGATTTGGCGCTCTGTACCTTTGTCTGCCCCGGCAAGACAGAGTACGGCCCGATCTTGCGTGAGTGCCTGACCAAGATTGAACTGGAAGGTTAAGCGATGAGTTTCAAGCAACTTCTTGAAAATATGGAACACCACTTCGAACCGGGTGGAAAGTACGCCAAGTACTATGCCCTGTTCGAAGCGGCGTACACCCTGTTCTACACCCCGGGTAGCGTTACCCGCAACGCCTCCCACGTTCGTGATGCGCTCGATCTGAAGCGCATGATGATCATGGTGTGGCTGGCCGTGTTCCCGGCCATGTTCTGGGGCATGTATAACGTTGGTAACCAGGCGATTGCCGCCATTGCCCACATGGGCTCGGCTGCTGGTGCCAGCAGCTGGCAATATGCCCTGGCTACCATGCTGGGCGCCTCCCTCGATCCGGCTGTTGCCGGTATCGGCAGCAAGATGCTGATTGGCGCCACCCACTTCTTCCCAATCTATATCACCGTCTTCTTTGTCGGTGGTTTCTGGGAAGTGCTGTTCGCCATGGTGCGCAAACACGAGATCAACGAAGGCTTCTTCGTGACCTCCATTCTGTTTGCCCTGATCGTGCCGCCCGAGCTGCCCCTGTGGCAAGCTGCGCTGGGTATCACCTTCGGTGTGGTGATGGCCAAAGAGGTGTTCGGTGGTACCGGCAAGAACTTCCTGAATCCGGCGCTTGCTGGCCGTGCGTTCCTGTTCTTCGCCTACCCGGGCCAGATTTCCGGTGACGCCGTATGGGTTGCCGTTGACGGCTTCTCCGGCGCGACGGCCCTGAGCCAGTGGGCACAAGGCGGCCAGATGGCGCTGATCAACGGTGCAACCGGCCAGGCTATCAGCTGGATGGACGCTTTCCTGGGTAACCTGCCGGGTTCCATCGGTGAAGTCTCTACCCTGATGATCCTGCTGGGTGCCGCCATGATCGTCTACATGCGCATCGCCTCCTGGCGCATCATCGCAGGCGTGATGATCGGTATGATCGCCACCTCCCTGCTGTTCAACGTCATCGGTTCCGATACCAACCCCATGTTCAACATGCCGTGGCACTGGCATCTGGTACTGGGTGGCTTCGCCTTCGGTATGGCCTTCATGGCGACCGACCCTGTCTCCGCAGCCTTTACCAACAAAGGCAAGTGGTGGTATGGCGCCCTGATCGGCGTAATGGTCGTGCTGGTTCGCGTGGTCAACCCAGCGTTCCCGGAAGGCATGATGCTGGCCATTCTGTTTGCGAACCTGTTTGCTCCCCTGTTTGACCACTTCGTCGCTCAGGCAAACATCAAGCGGAGGATTGCTCGTGGCGTTTAATAAAGATTCAACCCTCGGCACCGTCAGCGTGGTCACCGGCCTGTGTCTGGCCTGTTCCATCGTGGTATCCGTTGCCGCCGTGGGCCTGCGTTCTACCCAGCAGGAAAACAAGGCGCTGGACAAGCAGAGCAACATTCTCGCCGTAGCCGGTGTGGATGTGAGCGAAGTGGCCAAACGCGACCTGGCCAAACTGTACGGCGAGAAGATCGAAGCCCGTCTGGTGGATCTGGCAACCGGTGACTTTGTTGACGGCGATGCCGACAACTTCGACACCAAGCTGGCAGCCAAAGATCCGGCCCGCAGCATCCGTCTTGCCGCCGCTGACGACAAGGCCAGCCTGCGTCAGATCTCCAAGCAGATCCCGGTATTCTTCGCCAAGGATGCCGAAGGCAAGATCGACAGCATCATCCTGCCCATCTACGGTCAGGGTCTGTGGTCGACCATGTATGCCTTCGTCGCCGTTGCCGCTGATGGCCAGACCATCAAGGGCATCACCTACTATGACCACGGTGAAACCCCGGGTCTGGGTGGCGAGATCGAAAACCCGGCCTGGCAGGCGCTGTTCAAGGACAAGAAACTGTTCGACCAGAATGGCATGCCGGCGCTGCGCGTCATCAAGGGCCATGCTCCGGCGGGCTCCGAGCACGAGATCGATGGTCTCTCCGGTGCCACCCTGACCGGTAACGGCGTACAGCATACCTTCGACTTCTGGATGGGTCCCAAGGGCTTCGGTCCTTTCCTGGCCAAGGTTCGTGCAGGAGAAATCAACAATGGCTGACAAGAGCGAAATGAAGAAGTTGCTGTTGACGCCTGTGCTGGGCAACAACCCCATCGCCTTGCAGGTGCTGGGCGTCTGTTCTGCACTGGCGGTTACCAGCCAGATGAAAACTGCGTTTGTAATGACCCTCGCGGTCATGGCGGTCACCGCCTTCTCAAACCTGTTCATCTCCCTGATCCGCAACCAGATCCCGAACAGCGTCCGGATCATCGTGCAGATGGCGATCATCGCCTCACTGGTTATCGTGGTTGACCAGGTGCTCAAGGCTTACGCCTATGACATCTCCAAGCAACTGTCGGTCTTCGTGGGTCTGATCATCACCAACTGTATCGTAATGGGCCGCGCTGAAGCGTACGCCATGAAGAGTGCCCCGCTGCCCTCCTTCCTGGATGGTATCGGCAACGGTCTGGGCTATGGTGCCATTCTGCTGAGTGTCGCAACCGTGCGTGAACTGCTGGGCTCCGGCACCTGGTTCGGCATCGAGCTGCTGCCGCTGGTGAACAACGGTGGCTGGTATGTGCCCAACGGCCTGCTGCTGCTGCCGCCGAGTGCATTCTTCATCATTGGTCTGATCATTTGGGGCGTACGCACCAAGGATCCCAAGCAGGTGGAGGCGAAGGATTAAGGTATGGAACACTATCTGAGTCTGTTGATTAAATCGATCTTCATCGAAAACCTGGCACTCTCCTTCTTCCTGGGGATGTGTACCTTCCTGGCGGTGTCCAAGAAGGTAAAGACCTCCATGGGTCTGGGTATTGCCGTTATTGTGGTGCAGACCATCGCGGTTCCTGCCAACAACCTGATCTACAACTACGTGCTTAAAGATGGCGCTCTGGTATCCGGTCTGGATCTGAGCTTCCTGAGCTTCATCACCTTCATCGGTGTGATTGCAGCACTGGTACAGATCCTGGAGATGGCGCTGGACAAGTACTTCCCGGCACTCTACAACGCGCTGGGTATCTTCCTGCCGCTCATCACCGTGAACTGCGCCATCTTCGGTGGCGTCTCCTTCATGGTGCAGCGTGACTACAACTTCATGGAGTCTGTGGTCTACGGTGTGGGTTCAGGGGCAGGCTGGATGCTGGCGATCGTTGCGCTGGCTGGTATCCGCGAGAAGATGAAGTACTCCGATGTTCCGGAAGGCCTGCGCGGTCTGGGCATCACCTTCATCACCGCCGGTCTGATGGCGCTGGGCTTCATGTCCTTCTCTGGTATCTCCCTGTAATCGGCTTTCCTGCAATCAGAAAGGAACGATAGATGGAAATTATTTTGGGTGTGGTCATGTTTACCGTGATCCTGCTGGCACTGGTGGCAGTCATTCTGTTCGCCAAGTCCAAGCTGGTGACCGCGGGCGACGTGACAATCAGCATCAATGGTGACCCGGCCAAGGCTGTGACCAGCCCGGCCGGTGGCAAGCTGCTCGGCGTGCTGGCTGGCAGCGGTATCTTCGTCTCCTCCGCCTGTGGCGGCGGTGGCTCCTGCGGCCAGTGCAAGGTACGGGTGAAATCCGGTGGCGGCGACATTCTGCCGACCGAACTGGATCACATCAGCAAGGGCGAAGCCCGTCATGGCGAGCGTCTGGCCTGTCAGGTTACCGTGCGCTCCGACATGGATATCGAACTGCCGGAAGAGATCTTCGGGGTGAAGAAGTGGGAATGTACTGTTATCTCCAACGATAACAAAGCCACCTTCATCAAGGAGCTCAAGCTGCAGATCCCCGACGGCGAGAGCGTACCGTTCCGCGCCGGTGGTTATATCCAGATTGAAGCCCCGGCTCACCACGTGCACTACAAGAACTTCGATATTCCCGAGGAGTATCGCGGTGACTGGGATCGCTTCAAGATTTTTGAGCTGGAGTCCAAGGTCGATGAGCCGATCATCCGTGCCTACTCCATGGCCAACTATCCGGAAGAGTTCGGCATCATCATGCTGAACGTGCGTATCGCGACCCCGCCGCCCAGCAACTGGACTGCCCCTCCGGGACAGATGTCCTCCTATATCTTCAGCCTGAAGGCTGGCGACAAGGTGACCATCTCCGGTCCGTTCGGTGAGTTCTTCGCCAAGGACACCGATGCCGAAATGGTATTCATCGGTGGTGGTGCAGGTATGGCGCCGATGCGTTCCCATATCTTCGACCAGCTGCGTCGCCTGAAGTCCAAGCGCAAGATGAGCTTCTGGTACGGTGCCCGTTCCAAGCGCGAAATGTTCTATGTCGAAGACTTCGACATGCTCGCCGCCGAGAACGAGAACTTCACTTGGAACGTCGCGCTGTCTGACCCGCAACCGGAAGACAACTGGGACGGCTACACCGGCTTCATCCACAACGTGCTCTACGAGAACTACCTCAAGAACCACGAAGCACCGGAAGATTGCGAGTTCTACATGTGTGGACCTCCGGTGATGAACGCTGCCGTCATCAACATGCTCAAAGACTTGGGCGTTGAAGACGAAAACATCCTGTTGGATGACTTTGGTGGTTAATCCATGCACAGTGTTGTAAAGACCTGGCTAGCCTTCGGGCTAGCCTTTTTCTTGACTGGGTGCGGTCAGGAGACGGTCCAATCCAAGCCGGAGATCCACATCACCGGTAGCACCATGGGCACTTACTACTCCATCAAGGTGGCGGACAGCGCCATCACCGATCCAGCCAAATTGCAGGCCGAGGTCGATGTCTTGCTGGAGCGGGTCAACGATCAGATGTCGACCTATCGCCCCGATTCCGAACTGTCGCGCTTCAACCAGAGCCGTGACAACAAACCGGTTGTGGTCTCCCGCGATACCGCACGGGTCGTCACAGAGGCCATTCACATTGGCCGTGAGAGCCAGGGGGCGCTGGACGTCACCGTTGGCCCCTTGGTCAATCTGTGGGGCTTTGGCCCGGACAAGAAGCCGACCAAGGTCCCTTCCGACGAGCTGATCACCCAGACTCGCCAGAAGACCGGTCTGGGCAACCTGCACGTCATCACCTCGGTGGATGCCGACACCCTGCAAAAAGACATTCCGGATCTCTACGTCGATCTCTCCGCCATCGCCAAGGGCTTTGGTGTGGACAAGGTAGCCGAGTATCTGGAGTCACTGGGTGCGCGCAACTATCTGGTGGAGATTGGCGGCGAGCTGCGGATCAATGGCGTCAACGGCAAGGGTCACCCCTGGCGCGTGGCCATCGAGAAGCCCACCGCAGGCACCGGCACGGTGCAAGAGGTGATCGTGCCCGGTGACAACGGGGTGGCCACCTCCGGCGATTACCGCAACTACTATGAACTGGATGGTCAGCGCTTCTCCCACACCATAGATCCGCGCAGCGGCAAGCCGATCCAGCACCGTCTGGTATCGGTCACCGTGATCCACCCCTCCTGCATGACCGCAGACGGGTTGGCCACCGTGTTTATGGTGATGGGGACCGAGAAAAGCCTGGCCTATGCCAACGAGCGCGGACTGGCGATCTTCGTGATCACCAAGACGGACAACGGCTTTGAAGAGGCTTACTCCGATGCCTTCAAGCCCTATCTGGTCAAGAAGTAAGAGGTAGAGATGCAGATTTTTCTGATCACCTTCGGGGTATTCATGCTGGTGATAGCCGCCATGGCTATCGGTTATATCTTCCAGAAGAAGACCATCTCCGGCTCCTGTGGCGGTCTGGGTAGCGTCGGCATCGAGAAAGAGTGCGATTGCCCGGAACCCTGCGACAACCGCAAGAAGAAGATGGCCAAGGAAGAGGCCCGTCGCAAGATGCTGGAAGAGAACCGCATCATCTGATGACTCTGGTTTTTCGGTAAACAAAAGCGCGCCATCGGCGCGCTTTTTACTGGCCGTTATCTTGCGTTAACGGTCAGGGCTGACGTTCGATATAGAGGATCACTTCGCCAAGATGGATACCGAACTTGCTGATCTCGGCACGATTGATCAGACGCTCTTCGTCCAGCAGGTACATCCAGTCATCGAAGCTCACCCGCACTACCTCGCCATCCGGCAGCGCCAGATCAAGCTGATAACGCCAGTTGAGGGCAAACCCTTGGCTTTTACCCATCGCCTCGCCCACCACATCGGAAGCAGTACCGCGCCAATGACCATCATCGCCCTTGCTCAGATACCAGGTACGGGTCTGCTGGCGGCCATCATCAAAGTAGAACTGCTCGAACAGCTCTCCCTTGCCGTCCTTCCAACGACCCACCATCTCGACCCGAAAGCGACTGGTCACTTCGCCGCTGCGGTCGGTCACCAGGCAGTGAGCCACCAATTTGCCGTTGAAGAAACGGGCGAGATCCCAGTTTGGCCCCTGCCCCCGATAGTCATCGAGACTGGCACCACAGCCACTCAGCAGCAAAAAGGGGAGCAACAGCAACCAGCGGTATGCACGATAGAAAGACATCAGAGACTCCATGTTCAGGGTTGGCCACGCAGGCGGCGTGTCAGGGCAGGATCGCGGCTATTGTCAGCCAGCCAGATGGCGAGAAATGCGGCCGAGAATTGCGGATCGGCCAGGGTGCCGAGGGGTTTTTCCTGCCACCAGAAGTGGCCTGACCCGCCCTTGTCGACATAGAAGGTGAGCTTGTCGCCTGCCTGCACATCGGGCCAGAGTGCCGCGAGCTGGCCGAGCCAGCGCTGACGCTCGGCGTCAGAGCCAAGACCGAGCCGCTGCCACTCGGCGGCGGTGGCGCTCAGCAGATCTTCCCGCTCGATGGCTCTGGCATAGGTGAGGGTCAGTGCCTGCGGATAGTGACCGGGCTGATAGCGCCCGCTCGCACTGTAGAGGGTGGCATCGTAGAGCTTGAACCAGAGCCAGTTCATCTCCCCCTGCCCGACCGGGCGCAGCTGCTGCCAGGGGGCGGCAGAAGCCTGCACTGCGGTTGCAGCCAAGAGCGTAAACGCCAGCAGCAGCGGGTTAATTCCACCCCATATGCCAGTGGTTGGGGTCTTCCAGTTCATGCCAGTCCATCTCCTGTTCTTGCAGGGTGTTGATATCCTGCATCACCACCTGAACCAGCTGCCCCTGCGCATCCCGCTGGCAGGCAACCACCAGATAGAAGCGATCAGTCAGCTCATGCTGGCTCTCTTTGGTCCATTTGGAAAAAAGCAACGAGTCGGTCGAAAAGGTGTTTGTCATGACTCACCCTCCAGCTTGACCATTACCCACAGGAGTACGGGTAACCACCACATCCAGATCACTGCCAGCAGCGCCGTGCTGATCCAGCTGCCCCAAGGTAAGTTTACTGCCCCCATGGCGGCCCCCGCCACATAGGAGGAGGTGCCGCCAAATACGCCAAACAGCGCCTGCTGCCAGCGAGGCAAGCGCAACAACCAGCGCAAGCCATGGGAGAGGGTGAGGGCAAAACCGAGCCAGAGCAGCACCAGCCAGAGGGGAAAACCGGACGGGAACCGGAACAGGCCGAGCTGCCAGAGCAGTACATCCAGCAGACAGCCAGCCACCGCGATGAGAAGCAACCGCCAGTCACGCTGGCGGCTGGGTGAGAAGAGAAAGTGCAGCAGCAACATTGCCAGCAGCGGGCCCGGCTGCTGCCACTTCACCGCCAGCAACCAGTAGAGGTTGAACCCCAGCAGGTGAGCCCACTGCCACATGGTCAGTGACCGCTTACTGGCACATCACCCGACCAGCCAGCGGGCCCCGGCTTGGCGGCCTCCAGCTGTACCAGACTGATGGTGCGCTCCCAGAATCCCCCTTCGCAATAGGCAAAGTAGAAGTGCCACAACCGGATGAAATCCTGGCTGTAACCGAGCTTGAGCAGCTCGGGCGCCAGCGCCAGAAACCGCTCGCACCAGTGAGCCAAC
The DNA here is from genome assembly GCF_040908215.1 of Aeromonas sp. R5-4. Lineage (NCBI taxonomy): Bacteria > Pseudomonadati > Pseudomonadota > Gammaproteobacteria > Aeromonadales > Aeromonadaceae > Aeromonas > Aeromonas sp. R5-4. The sequence goes on from NZ_JBFODG010000013.1 coordinate 219,252, forward strand.
GTGCGGGCATAGTGGTGCCCGTGATCGTGCAGCCGCACCAGCTGCATGTCGGTCTCCCGCGCCAGCAGCCCCGCCATCTGGGAGACGCTCGGCAGGCAGCCACCGGGGAAGATGTAGCGCTGGATGAAATCGACTCCGCGCAAATACTGGGCATGGCGCTGATCGGCGATGGTGATGGCCTGGATGAGCAGGCGACCACCGGGTTTGAGCAGCCGCGACAGCTGGCGGAAATAGTCGGGCAGGAAAGCGTGCCCCACCGCCTCGATCATCTCGATGGAGACCAGCTTGTCATAGGTGCCCTCCAGCTTGCGGTAATCCTCCAGCAGCAAGGTGATGCGATCCCCCAGCCCCTCCCGCGCAATCCACTCCTTGGCATAATCATGCTGGGCCCGGGAGATGGTAGTGGTCGTCACCCGGCAGCCATAGTGGCGGGCGGCATAGACGGCGAGGCCACCCCAGCCGGTGCCGATCTCCAGCAGATGATCGTCAGGGCCCAGCTCCAGTCGCTCGCAGATGGTGCGCAACTTGGCCTGCTGCCCCTCCTCAAGAGTGGCCTCGGCGCTCGGATAGATGGCGCTCGAGTACTGCATATGGCTGTCGAGAAACCCCTGATAGAGGGTATTGCCGAGATCGTAGTGGGCGGCGATGTTGGAGCGCGAACCGGTCAGAGTATTGCGGTTGAGCCAGTGGCGCACCTTGTTGAAGGGGAAGCTGAGCCAGCCGAGGCGCCGTTCGAGGGAGTCGAGCAGGGTCAGATTGCGGGCCAGCAGCCGCACCAGCGCCACCGGATCCGGGCTGGTCCAGAGCCCCTCCACCCAGGTTTCTCCGGCGGCAATGCTGCCCCCCAGCAACAGGCGACGATAGAAGGCCGGATCCTGCACCACCAGTTCGGCATGCAGATCGGTACCCGCGACGCCAAAGCTGTGGCGCTCACCGCCATCCCGCAGCAGCAGCTGGCCATGTTCGAGGCGACCCAGCAGATTGAGCAGCAGTTGTCTTGCCCCCTTGTCGATGAAAGAGGCAGAGAGGGTTGATTGAGCAAGTTCCATTAGCGGCTCTCCGGATGGGTAAATATCGGGGTTCGTTTGATAAAAAGACGCAGGGCCTGCCAGTAGATCCCGAGCAGCACCTTCATGGTCATCCATGGCCAGCGGGCCAGCAGGGCCACCAGCCCCTTGCGTGACAAGGGTTCGCGCGTGAGCGCCAGAGTGGCGTCAAACAGCTTGGCTTCACCGGATACGGGATGACTCTCGATATGGATCAGTGTCTCCTGCGCAGGCGGCCTGATGCGCCAGTGATAACGCATCGCCAGCCCCATAAAGGGGGAGACGTGAAAATCCTTGTCATGGGGGGCCAGCGCCGCCAGATCGAGCAGGTAGTAGTGACGCTCGTTCCAGGGAGTGTTGGAGACCTCTGCCAGCAGATAGCGCGCCTCGCCCTGCCGGTAGCAGAAGTAGAAGTTGACCGGGCTGAAGTAGAACCCCAGACAGCGCACATTGCCGAGCAGCAGTACCCGCCCATCGGGCTCGGCATCGCCACCCAGTTCGCTCACCTTCTGCCACACCGCCTGCTTGAGGCTCCCCTCACTCCCCTTGAGATAGTCATGGCGGTGAAACGAAAGCAGCCCCGAGCGCTCCACCCCGAACCAGCGCCCCTGATCGAGCTGCGGCAGCTCGTCGAGATCCAGTCCCAGCATAAAAAGGCTGTAGGAGAAGGCGTGAGCCCGCGGTGCAAAACGGCGGTGGCGCACCGAGCCCTGCCAGATGGCGCTGGTGATGCCAGCCAGTTCGTCTGTACGCTCATGTTCGGTGGCCACGGTGGCGCCGTTCATAGCTCGGCTCCGAAGCGCCTGGCGACATCCAGCGCGCTGCGTACCCCATCCTCATGGAAGCCGTTGTACCAGTAGGCACCACAGAAGTGGGTGTGCTGCTGGCCGCAGATCTCCGCGCGCCGCTGCTGGGCGGCGATGGAGGCCTGATTGAACACCGGATGGTGGTAGACGAAGCGGCGCAATACCTTGCTCTCATCCACCTTGCCCTTGGGATTGAGGCTGACGCAGAAGGGCTCCGGCGAGTTCACCCCCTGCAAGATGTTCATGTTGTAGCTCACCAGCGGCCGTGCCTCGTCATTGCCATCGAGCTGATAGTTCCAGCTGGCCCATGCCTTGCGGCGGGTGGGCAGGCAGCGCGCATCGGTATGGAGCCAGACATCGTTGGCCTGATAGGGCATGTCGCCGAGGATGGCCTGCTCCCGCTCGCCGGGATCCGCCAGCAGCGCCAGCGCCTGATCGCTGTGACAGGCGAAGATCACCTCGTCAAACCGCTCCTCACCGTAACTGCTCTGGATCACCACGCCATCCGCATCCCGCCGTACGCTCTGCACCGGACAGGCGAGGCGGATCTGCGACTGCCAACCCGCGGTAAGGGGGCCGATATATTCCCGCGAGCCGCCCGGAATCACGTACCACTGGGGGCGATTGGCCACATCCAGCAGGCCATGGTTGGCAAAAAAGCGTAGGAAGAAGCCAAGGGGAAAGGCGCGCATATCGGCCAGGGTCGATGACCAGATCGCCGCTCCCATCGGCAAGATGTAGTGGCGGGCGAAGTAGTCGCTAAACTCCCCCGCCAGCAGAAAGTCTCCCAGCGTCAGCTCGGGGCCAGCACCCTGATGTTGACCATCTGCCAACCAGGCCCGTGCCTCCCGGTTGAACCGCAAAATCTCGCCAACAAAACCGTAGAAACGGGGGCTCAACAGATTGCTGCGCTGGGCAAACAGGGTGTCGAGATTGTGACCGTTATACTCCAGCCCCTCCGGGCTCTTCACCGAGAAGCTCATCTCGGCCGGTTGGCGCGCCATGCCGATCCGTGCCAGCAACTTCAAGAAGTTGGGGTAGGTGCGATCGTTGAAGACGATAAAGCCGGTGTCGATGGCATAGCTGCAGCCAGCCTGATTCACATCGACGGTCGCAGTATGGCCGCCCAGAGTCGGCGCCGCCTCGAACAGGGTGATGTCATGGAGTTTGTGGAGCAGAAAACCGGCGGTGAGCCCCGAGATCCCTGAACCGACGATGGCGATCTTTTTCTTCATGAATGGCTTCCTTTCGATACGAGTGCGCGGCCAAGGCGCAGCCAGAGCCCCACCGGCAGCGCACCAAGCAGGCGCAGCAACCAGATGAAACGGCGGGGAAAGTGGATCTGGTGACGACCAGCGGTCAGCCCGTCCATGATGGCGCGGGAGGCCTGCTCCACCGTCACCAGACAGGGCATGGGAAAATCATTTTTGGCGGTGAGCGGCGTCTGGACAAAGCCGGGGCGGATCAGGGTCACCCCGATCCCTTTGCTGGCCAAATCGAGGCGCAAGGTATCCGCCAGATAGTCGAGGGCCGCCTTGGAGGCGCCATAGGCCTCGGCTCGCGGCAGCGGCAGCCAGCTCACCGACGAGCTGACGATGGCCAGCCGTGACCCAACCCCTAACAGCGGCAAGAAGGCGGCCAGCGCATGGCCGGTGGCTGTCAGATTGGTCTCAATCACCCGGGCAAACAGCTCGCTGTCAAACCCCTCAGCCACATCCATGTACTCGCAGTTGCCTGCGTTGAGGATTAGCAGATCAAGGGATGGCAGCGTAGCAGCCACCCCGCTCATTGCGGCCAGATCCCGGGCATCGAACTGCAGCGGCGTGACGCCATCCAGCCCCAGCGCCTGCAGCCGTTCACCATCGCGGCCACAACCCCACACCTGCCAGCCTGCCCGCCGGTAATCGAGCGCCAACTGGCGACCGATGCCGGAGGTCGCCCCTGTGATCAGCACCCGGCCGCTCATGCGCCAAGCCTCATCTTGATGGTGCGCACCACTGGCCCGAGCAGCGGCAACTGCTCGTAGAGCATGGCGCCCAGGTCAAAATAGTCCCTGTGCTGGCACACCTTGCCCACCTCGTCGAATTCGAGGCGGGTGGCCCCCTCCACCGTCACCGGCTCACCACCACGCAATCTGGGGTGAGAGAAGGTCATGGTCCAGCCGAGCCAGGCCTGCGGCCCCTGCTGCTGCTGACTGGTGATGACGAAACGGCAGTAGGTAAGGCGCTGATAGAGGGCGGCAAAATAGTCGCCAAGGGCCGCCAGCCCCTCGATACGGTGGGCCGGATCGGTAAAGACCACCTGTTCGGCATAGACCTCGGGCAAGCGGTGCAACTGCTGTTTGTCCAGTTGCTGATAGAGGCCAATAAAGCGGGCCAGCGGCTCGTTCATCCTATTTCTCCAGAGAGCGAAACATCTCGATGGCTCTCACCCGGGCAACGGCGTGATCCACCATGGGTGCCGGATAATCCTGTCGCCCCTTGAGCCGCAGCCAATCGTGGGGCTGATGCACATAAGCGGCGGGAATATCGGCCAGTTCAGTTACCCAGGTACGGATAAACTCCCCTTGTGGATCAAATCGTTGCCCCTGAGTGGTGGGGTTGAATACCCGAAAATAGGGCGCCGCATCGGCGCCGGTACCCGCCGCCCACTGCCAGCCGCCGTTGTTGGCCGCCAGATCCCCGTCGATGAGCCGACTCATGAAGTAATCCTCCCCGAGCCTCCAGTGGATATGGAGATCCTTGGTGAGAAAACTCGCCACTATCATCCGCAGCCGGTTGTGCATCCAACCGGTGGTGTTGAGACAGCGCATCGCTGCATCAACGATGGGGTAGCCGGTACGGCCCTCGCACCAGGCGGCGAAGGCATCCGGGTCCCAGCTCCACGGCAAGGCCGCCGTCTCGGGCTTGAAGGGGCGATTCATGGAGAGGGTCGGGATCAGCACCAGCAGGTGGCGATAGAACTCGCGCCAGATAAGTTCGTTGAGCCAGACAAAGCCGGGCTGAGCCTTGGACTGGGGCCGATAGCCAAGGCGCTGCTGGAGCGCCGCCACGCACTGACGGGGACTGATGATGCCCGCCGCCAGATAGGGGGAGAGCACGGACGTGCCAGCGATGGCAGGAAAATCCCGGGTCTCACCATAGTCGAGCACCGCCTGCTCCAGAAAAATGTTCAAACGACGCAGAGCTTCTGCCTCCCCCACTGGCCAGCGGGGATCAACCGTCAGCTCGCCGAGCGCCTCATCAACCCACGCCCGCTCGGCCAGCGGTAGCCAAGGCAAGGGCTCGCCACGGCGCGCTGGGGCTCGGTGAATAACAAAGCCATCCTCGTCGAGGGCCTTGAGCCAGGCTCGGCTGAAGGGGGTGAACACCTTGAACATCTCACCCGAGCCGGTCAGCACCCGCCCCGGCGGCAATACGCAGCAGCCGTTGAGCCAGTGACAGCTCACCGCCAGCTCTGCCAGCACCGCGCTGACGGCGTGGTCGCGACGCTGCTCATCGATCTCGATAGCCTGATTGGCATAGAGCTGGGTCACCCCCTGCTCGCGGCAGAGGTTTGCCAACGCAGCGGGCGCCTCGGCAAAGGTCTCCACTCGCAGCAAATGGAGCGGGATGCCGAGGGCCGCCAGCTCGCGGCCCAACACATCGACCTGCGCCAACATAAAGCGTTGACGAATCGGGGCCATTTTGTGCTGCTGCCACTGGGTGGGGGAGATGATAAAGAGCGCGGCTACCGGTTCATCACCGGCGCAGGCATGGCGCAGCGCGGGGTTGTCGGCAAGGCGCAGATCATTGCGCAACCAGACCAGCTTCATGATTTTTTCCTCCCGCGTCCGCTGGCGCCAGCCGCAGCAGGTGCGTCCACCATCAGCTCGGCAAGGCTCGCCTGCCAGCCGTGGGCTTTAAGCCACTCATCGTCGTAGAGGCGCCCCAGCTCGCCAAACAGGCACGTACCGGCGGGCCACCCAGAGGCCAGCTCCTGTTTGCCAAGACCGGCTCCCAGCAGCACCAGCCAGGGGGTAACGGCACGTCCCTCCAGCAGGCTGACATGGCGGGGCTCCACCGCCCCCAGCAGTTGCACCTCATAGCCCTGACCGATCAGCTCGTAGGCGGCCCAGACCAGATCGAGGGGGCCGACTTGCCCCCAACTCGCCAGCGTGATCGGCACGCCCTTCTCCTGCTCGATCAGGTGGCGGGCGAAGCGGGTATGGAGCCAGCCCAGCCACATCTGTTGCAGCAACTCGCCATCGGGCCGCTCGCGCCACAGCCCCAGCAGCCGCTCCACCAGCGGTTGCAGTATCCGGCTGCGTACCAGCTCGAATGGGTAGCTCGCCAGCAGATCGTTGAGCTCAGCCTCAGCCTTGCGCTGGTTGAAGGCGAGCAGCGCCTGACTGAACTGCTCTAGGGTCTGCTGCCAGTGATCGCTCACCGGCGCGGAATGGGGTTCGCTCAAGAGCCCCTTCACCTGCCCGATACTCACCCCCCGCTCCAGCCAGCTCAGGATCTCGCCAATCTGGCGAATATCCTGCTCGCTGTAGAGGCGGTGGCCCTTTTCGGTGCGAGCCGGTTGTACCAACCCGTAGCGGCGCTGCCAGGCGCGCAGGGTCACGGCGTTAACGCCGGTGAGACGGGAGACCTCGCGAATGGGGTAGATCCCCTCATCAGCGAGAGGAGCAACTTCTTGCGGTAAATCAGACATGACAACGTCCATCAAACAGAGGGGTAAAGCGCCCCGGCGCAAACCATGCGCCGGGGCAACAGAACGGATTCAGAGCCCGTAACGCAATTTGAGCGTATCGGGGTGGGGATTGAGATAAACCTGCTCGGCGAGATAGGGGTTGGGGTACTCGCGCAGGTAGTGACGGATCAGGGTGAGCGGCACCAGCAAGGGGAAGATACCGGTGCGGTACTTGTCGATGGTATCGGCAAGCTCCTGCTTCTGGGCCGGGGTCAGCACCCGCTTGAAGTAGCCTTGCAGGTGCATCAGCACATTGGTGTGGCTGCGACGGTTGGCCCGCAGAGTCAGCGCCGTCATCAATCCCTTGATGTAGTTGTCGGCCACCTCCTGCAAATTGGTAGACTTGCCCAGATTGCCGAGCAGCTTTCCGAGCGCCCGGTAGTGGGTGGTGGCATGGGAGAGCACCAGATACTTGTAGCGGGAGTGGAAGCGGATCAGCGCAGAGGCGGTAATGCCGCGGGCGCAGAGTTGCTGCCAGTCATGGTAGGCGAAGACCCGCAGTACGAAGTTCTCCCGCAGGATGGGGTCGCACAGGCGGCCATCCTCTTCGACCGGCAGCAGGGGGTTGGCCTCCATCAACGCCTTGGCAAAGAGGCCGATCCCCTCCTTGGCGCTCCCCTCGTTGTTGGCGCCATAGACCTTGACCCGCTCCATACCGCAGCTGGGTGATTTGGCACAGAGGATATAACCGGAGATAAAGTCGAGCTGGCGTGCCTTCTGCTCGCTGAAGGCAATCAGCTTTTCGGTGACATCGAAGCTACCGTTGCTCGCCTCGGCACGGAGCTCGCCGTGACGCTTGACCAGCCGGATGGCGGCACGGGGCGCCCCGAGACCGATAGCCATCTCGGGACAGACGGGGTGGTAGTCAAAGTGAGCGCCAAGATCCCGTTCGCAGAAGCTGGAGCGCTTGTGGCCCCCATCGAAACGTACCTCTTGTCCCAGCAGGCAGGCACTGATACCGACTTTAATCTTGTACATGATGACGCTCCTTGTATAAGCATTGATTCAGTTATAGCAGTTATACAAAAAAATGAAAGTTGTATAACTATTGCCGACTGATACGACACAAGGAGAAAAAAGGGATCACCGGAAAAAGAAAAAACCCATGGCGAACGCCATGGGTAAAAGTCAAGACACTACGGACTACGGGAAGGGGGATTAGAAGCTGTACTTCACACCCAGGCTGGAGATGGAACCTTTTTGCAGATCCCAGTTGCGATAGGTGTAATCGGCAGTCAGCGCCCAGTTCTGGTTGAGCTTGTAGGCACCGCCCACCTTGAAGTCGTGCATATCGTCGGTCATGTTGGCGTAGCGATAAGCGGTGGAGAGCTCGACATTGCCGATGTCGTAGCGCAGGCCCACTTCACCGTACATGCTGCCGCTATCTTTGCGGGCTACGGCATCCCACCCTTTGTTCGCGATATCGCTGGCAAGTTCACGCTCCAGCATGTAGCCGGTCAAACCGGTTTCACCGTAGAGGTTCAGACCCGTGCTCAGCGGGGTAAATACACCGACACCGATGCTGGAGATCGACATGCTGTCGTTGCCGTTGCTGCGAGAGGTGTATTCCGTGCTGCCGCGACCATAGAAATTGGAACCAAAGCTCTTGGAGAGATCCAGGCTCAGACCGCCAAAATCACGGGTTCCTTTGCTGTCATTGCTGAAGGTACCGCTGAGATAGTCGGATTTGGTGTGCGCCCAGGTAGCCGCGCCCTTGGCGTAGCTGAAGGCATCCTGCGCCATGACGGAAGTAGAGGCAAACCCGGCCAGAACCAGAAGAGAGACAGTTGCTTTTTTCATGATGATAACTCCATGTGATTGGGCCCGTTGCTAGCGAGCTGGTATGGAGTCATTGTGCGATCAGGTTCCCGGCTTGCCGAGCTGCAAGCTGTTGCAGAACCATGTCAGATGTAAGCAGATATTGCAGGGGGTGTCAGCGGCAACAAGTTGCCGGCCCAAACAGTTTGCATGGGCCGGAACAACGCCAAATCAGCGGAAGACCACCTCGTCAATTTCGACCCGCACCAGCGGCTGACCGATCAATCCGGCAGGACGGGGGATCTCGAGTGCCAGCGACGGACGGGCTTGCCCCTTGCGCAGATAGGTTTCCGGCAGACGATTCTCGGCAACCCAGAAGCGGGCCTCCTGACGGCTCAGCTGCACCCCGTCAGCACTGAACAGGGTCACCATGCCACGCACCCCGACCACATTGCGGGTGCCGGTATTGCTCACCATAAAGGTCAGCACCAGCGGGTCAGATCCCTTGATCTTGTCCAGCTTGACCACCACACCGTCACGCGCCATCTGGGCAAGCAGTTCCGGATTGGCCTTGGCCTGATCGGTCAGCACCGGAGCTGCGACGGCCACCACGGCACCAGCCTTCCCATCAGCAGCCACGCCCTGCACGGACTCGGCCTGTTTGACCACCAGATACTCCCAGGTGAAGTCGTCGTTGAGCTGAACCTGCCGACCATCGGGCAGCGTCACCTGAGAAAGAGGGGCAGCCTGCGCCAATACGGGGGAGAGGCACAGGGCAATCAGCAGACGGGAGAAGGGTTTCATTGGGCGAAGCTCGGTAACGGGTTAAAGGGCGACAGTATAAACAGTCCCGTCGCCCCTTGCCTATGACGGCACTCACGTTCTGGCACCCGCATCGCTTGCCCACAGGCTAGATGGCGAGATCGTGTCGCTCTTTCTGTGCCATATCCAGGGTCACCAGATCGAACTTGCTCCCCTTGAGGGCAGACAAAATATCCGATTGCATATCAAAGGCCTGCGCACGCTGATGCTCGGGCAGACGCACCCGGGCCAGGGTAGTGGAGCAGTCACACAGGGTATGGAAAAAGACCTGTGCCTCGTCCAGCCCCATGTCGGCCAGCATCTGCTCTGCCTGATCCACCATTCGCAGATAACGCTGCTCAAGCTGCCGTGGATTGGTGAAGCGATTGCTAAGGCAACCGTTGCTCCCCTTGCCCCAACGACCGAGCTGACGCTTGTTGAAGCCGTAACGATAATCGCGGCGCATCAATCCGTTGTCGGCAAAAAACCAGATTGAGTTGGCAGGCAGAGACCCGAACTGAGCAAGATAATCATCACGCTCCTCCACCGCTGCCGGAACCAGCAACGGCAGATGAGTCCACTCCGGACGAGTCTGCACATACTCACCAATGCGGCGAACCGGGTCGATCAGCCCTTCAATATTTGGCAGGCGATCGCAAAAGACGATCTCGTCACTCTTGATGACCCAGTGATCGATGCCATAACGCTGGCAATAACGGCGGGCTCGGGCCACTTCGCTGCGACTGCGGGTCGGATTATCGAGGGTAATTGCGTGGATTTTCACACCGGCAGCGCGGCACAGCTCGATGCTGTAGCAGGATTCCAACCGTCCCGAAAAAGAGACAACCAGCTCGTCAAAACTTGCCAGTCGCTCAATCAGCAGCTGTTCCCTGGCTTGAAAAGAGTGATCATATCCCTGATTCAGTACAACTACATTGGCACCCATTAAACAGCTCCGGATGATGAACAGGTGCAGTATTGTGCGGCAAACAAACTGAATAGACCCTTAAAGAGTCTGGTTAAAATTAAAACTTGATGATTATTTCCTGTGATTCTGCTGCTAAATCTTCATTTTGGGCGTCATAAATTCGTAATCTTGCTTGGTGAACCCGATGGGCTCGCAAGAAACCCTGCGCCTGATCCAGCGAGGTGAAGGTCAGGCGCCCTCCCTCGCTGTCGGTCAGGCAGAGGCACTCCCCTTCTGCCTCAACACAGAGCTGATAACCGCTGCCATCCTTGCAGGCGATGATCAGGGTCGCCTCGGGATAGTGACTGAGCCAATTGCGAAACCGGCCATGCTCCATAGTGCTCCTAGAGGGGCATCACCCCTTGCCGGTGGCCGGCAAACAGCCCAGCTCACCCAGTTGCTGACGACAACTCGCCGCGTCGGTAAAGACGATCCCCCTGATACCGAGGGCCTCGGCGGCCGCTATGTTGGCGGGACTGTCATCGATGAAGATGCACTCTGCCGGTTTCAGATCGAACGACACCAGCAGATAGCGGTAGATATCCGGCTCCGGCTTCATCATCCGCACCCGCGCCGAGACCACCTTGCCGCTAAAGAAGCGCCAAAAATCCTGATGCTGCTCCAGCCAGTCGATGCTGGCATGACCCATGTTGGAGAGGGCATACAGGGTGTGCCCCGCCCCGTGCAGCTCGGCTATCAGGGTTAGCATAGCGGGATCTGGCTGCAGGGAGGCGGGAACTGCCTGTAAAATGGCCAGATTCTGTGCCGCCGAAAGGCCGGTGCGCGCTTGCGCTTCCCGGGCCATGGTGTGGAGCGACATGGTGCCTCTGTCTACCTCCAGCCAATCCGGGTGGTTAAAGAGCTGCTCGGCCAACTGTTCAGCCCCTTGCGGGCCACGCACGGAACGCACTATGCCTACCGGATCCCAGCTCACCACCACCCGCCCCAGATCGAAAATAATCGCCATCGTCTTTACCTCCCCCCACTGGGTTTCAGTCATCAAAACAGAGTCAATAGAACATCGCTCATACGCCATTTTCTTAACCGGATACCCTGCCCCCATCCCCGCCCGCGGGCAAGTTTTACTTGCATCAGACCGGCAAATCCCTTAATGGTTATGACGTTACTTCAAGGACACACCTATGCACGCACCATTCTTCTTTGCTTTCTCGTTTATCCGGCCCGCTTGAGGGAAGGCCTGTCGTCGTGTGAACAGAAAGCAAAGACGAATCGAGCCTCCCCTAGCGGAGGCTTTTTTTTGCATTAATATCAATCGATTACTTGGATAGGGAACAATCATGGCAACGCTCGACGAGATCAGACAAGACATCACCCGGTTGGATCAGGAGCTGCTTGCCCTGCTGGCGAAACGCAAGACCCTCAGCATCGAGGTCGCCCGTGCCAAGCAAGCCAACCCGCGCCCCATCCGTGACCACCAGCGGGAGCAGGAGCTGCTGGTCGCCCTGATCCAGAAAGGGCGTGTGCTGGGGCTGGACGCCCAGTACATCACCCGCATCTATCACACCATCATCGAAGACTCTGTGCTCTCCCAGCAGGCCTATCTGCAGAGCCTGCTCAACCCGGAGCAGCAGGAGCCGATGACCAGCGTCGCCTATCTGGGACCGCGTGGTTCCTACTCCAGCCTGGCCGCCCGCAAATATCTGGCGCGCTACAAGGATCAGGTGATCGAGGTGAACTGCCAGAACTTCCGCGAAGTGCTGGATGCGGTGGAGTCAGGCCGCGCCGCCTTTGGCGTGCTGCCCATCGAAAACACCAGCTCGGGCTCCATCAACGAAGTCTATGACGTGATGCAGCATACCAGCCTCTCCATCGTCGGCGAGCTAACCTACCCCATCGAGCACTGCATCCTCACCGCCGTACCGACCGAGCTGAGTCGCATCAAAACCTTCTATGCCCACCCGCAGGTGTTCCAGCAGTGCTCCCACTATCTGAGCAAGCTGGAAGGTGCCCGTCACGAGATCTGCGACTCCTCCTCCAGCGCCATGATGAAGGTGAAAGAACTGGCCAGCCCGGAGGCCGCCGCCATCGGCAGCGCCGCCGGTGGCGAACTGTATGGTCTGGATGTGCTGGCCGAGCAGCTCGCCAACCAGAAAGAGAACTACAGCCGCTTTATCGTGGTGGCGCGCAAGCCCATCGACGTGGCACCGCAGATCCCGGCCAAGACCACCCTCATCATGTCCACCTCCCAGAAACCGGGTTCGCTGGTCGAGGCGTTGCTGGTACTGCGCAGCCACGAGATCAACATGACCAAGCTCGAATCCCGTCCGGTGCAGGGCAACCCGTGGGAAGAGATGTTCTATCTAGATGTCTCCGCCAACCTGCAGACCCCGGCGATGCAGGCCGCACTGGTGGAGCTGACCAAGATCACCCGCTATATCAAGGTGCTGGGCTGCTACCCGAGCGAGGATGTGAAACCCACCGCAGTGCCGCCGGTGCTGATGGGAAGCTAAACAGCCCACAACGACAAAAGGCGAGCACCCTGCTCGCCTTTTGTTTTGATGCCTGTTTTCAGGTCAGGCAATCAACTCAGAACTGACCCGCCATCAACTGATTGATGTTATAGAGGGCACGGGTATCGAGCTCCATCTCGGTGGCATAGGTATTGCCGCGCGGATAAGAGGCAACCACCCGGGCACCACGCACCACACCGGCGACCGACACATCCAGCGAGTTGGAGGTCTGGGTCAGGTCACGATAGCTGCTCTGGCCGCGCACCTGCTGACCATTGAGCTGCTCGGCCAGCTCGCGATATGCATCCATTTTGGAAGCGCGAATGGCTTGCAGCATCTTCTCCGACTGGGAGGGGCCAGGCTGGATGTCGATCACCGCATAGCCTACCGCCTTGAGCACCGGAAAATCATCGGGCTTGCCACCCTGGGTGTAATCCACCACCCGGTTGTAGCTGCAACCGGTGAGCAAGAGTGCCAACAGGCAACCAAACAGGATCTTCATGACTCGCTCCTCACGGGGTCAGGTTGACCAGATGACCGCCCGGCCGGGCCTGACTGTCACGCATCAGATAACCGCGATTGATCGATGCCCGACCAAACGAATTGTTGGCACCGAACAGATATTTTTGCGGGATCAGGCTCTGGGCCGTGGTCTCCACCATCTTGGTGCGCATGTCGATAACGCGGGCGTTGACCAGGATCCCCTTGCTATTGCGGCTGAAGGTGCCGACCAGAATGCGGGAGATCGGCAAACGGGAAGAGAGCTCCTTGTAGTTTCGGCTCAGTACGAAGTCCCCCTGCGGCGTCACCTTGATGCTACCGGTCAGCTTGAAGTCCACCACCACCTCGCCGCGACGGTTGAGCTCGTAGATAAAGCTCTCCTCAATCTGCTGCCCCATCCAGTTGGTATCCTGCAGGGTATCGAGATCGACGAAAGAGGCCACCGCGATGGGCTCGGTCAGGGTGGTCAGCGATTTGCGCTCCATCAGCTGATCGGTCATGCGCGCCACCAGCCAGTTGAGCTCCATCCCCTGCGCCGCCTGGCGGGGGTCACCCTGATCCCGATTGATAGGGTCGGAGCCGCACCCGGTCAATGCCAGGGCAAGCGCCAACGCCGTGATGAGTTTGTTCATGGATACCTTTCCTGTATCTGCACCTGACTTATTATCGGACGCGCCGGACAAAGCTTGAGCCGGGAATGAGGCATGATTCTTGCTTTTTAATAGACATCGTCAGCGCCAACGTGCGCTGCCACTTGGAACGTGTTGTGATCCATGTCGGCCAGCAGACGCCATTTCCTCAAAATGGCGCGGCTGCCCGCCAACTCAAGGTATCTGCTATGAAATTACCGCTGCTGTTGACCCTGCTGCTGGCCAGCCTGAGTGCCCGCGCCGAGCTTATCGAAGCGCAGGGCAGCGCCGCCATTCTGGGGGGCGATGAAGTCTATGCCCGCGAGCAGGCGACCCGCGACGCCCTGCGTCAGGCGCTGCTGGCCAGCGGCGCGGCCGTTTCCAGCGTCCAGCGTCTGGAAAATGGCAGCCTTCGCTCCGAGCAGATCCAGATCCGCTCCGGCGGCGACATTCGCCAGTACCGGCTCAAGCGGGAAGAGGTGCGCAACGGCCGCATGTATATCACGCTAGTGGCCGACATTCAGGCCGAGCGCCAGATCTGCCAGACCCAGCACTTCGCCAAGGATTTGACACTGGTGCGGCTGCGGATGCGCTATCCGGACCAAGCGAGCTACGGCGCCATGGACGACATGCCGGAAAACCTATCGCGACGACTGTTCGAGACTCTCGCCAACGCGCCGCAAGGGGTCGCTGTGCGCCAGTGGCTGGATGAAAACCTGCGCATCGATCCGCTCCATCTGCAACAGGGGGATCGCAGCGCCCTCGAGGAGATCAAGGCACTCAGCCTGCGTACCGACAGCCAATATCTGGTGCTCGGCAGCATCGACGATCTCTCCATCGAACCTCAGGGCAACCAGCTGACCAGCTGGTATGAGGATCCCGTACGCAACTTTCGCATGCAGCTCTACCTGTTCGATGGCATCAACGGCAGTCTGGTCAACCGAAAGGTCTACGAAGGGCGCGCCACCTGGACCTTTGGCAAGCGGGAGCAAGTGGGCAGCAGCAGCGGCCAGTTCTGGCAGTCAAGCTACGGCCAGGAGGTCAACTACCAGTTGCAGCAGGCGGCTCAGGATCTGGTAGCCCAGCTCACCTGCGCCCCGGTCACCGCCCGGGTGGTCGGCCAGAACGAACGCGGCCCCTACATCAATCTGGGACGGCGCAACGGCGTCAAACTTGGCGACCAGTTCCGCATCCAGCACAACGCCGACTTCATCGACCCATACGGCAAGTCGCGCATGATGCGCAACCCGGCCGACGGCCTGTTCGAAGTGGTGCAGGTATTCGACGATGGCGCCATCATCAGCAGCCAGAACAAATATTCGCCGTTTAACATCCAGAATGGGGATTTGGCAGTATTGGAATAAGAATCAAGGGTTTAAAAGGGAATTGCTTCTTGTATAATGCCCGCCACACAGCTCCCGTAGCTCAGTAGGATAGAGCGGTCCCCTCCTAAGGGACAGGCCACTGGTTCGACTCCAGTCGGGAGCGCCATATAAAACAAGGGGTTGGCATCATCACGATGCCAACCCCTTGGTCGTTTTTGGCCCTGGCGTGCTTGTGAGCGTCGTATTACCCCATCATGCGCTCAAAACCCAGGGGCTATGGGATAACACAGTGGCCCTGAAGGGCCACTTGCCTGTCAAGCTATCAGCCTTTTTGCCAGGTAGTGGCAATCTTGCCAAACCAGTGCTCCGAGAGTTTCTGCGCCTGTTTAACTTCCGGTTTGGTCATCGCTGCTTCCAGCTCATCGCGAGCCTGCACGGCTTCTGGCATCCCTTCTGTTGCCGCCATAGATAACCAGGCATAGGCATGTACTCGGTTGCGCGGAGCCCCCAGTCCCTCTTCACGCATGGTCCCCATACGGTATTGAGCCATCCGGTCACCCTGCTGGGCAGCCAGACGATACTGCTTGAGTGCCAGCACATAGTCCTCTTTACCGCCCAAACCCTGCCGCAGCATCTCGCCATAAGCATATTGAGCCTGGGTATGACCTTGTCCAGCAGCTTTGGCATAGCTGGCTCTGGCTTGCTCCAACTCACCCTGCTCTTGCTGCAACTGCGCCAGCTCGAAACTGGCCTTGGTGATCCCGCCTTCCGCAGCCAGAGTCAACCAATGCTGCCTGGCTACGCCATCTGTTTGTTGCAAGCTCAGTTGGTACTCTGCCTCATGCGAGCCATGAGTCACCGCCACCTCCAGCCAATATCTTCCCAACGCAGGATCAGCTTGCACCTGCTCTCCCGCCAGATAAGCAACACCCAGCCATAGTTCAGCTTCGGCAGAACCCGCATTGGCAGCCCGCTGATAAGCCGCGAAAGCATCAGTTGGTGTAGCCTGACGAGCCAGCAACAACAAGGCATCCGGCTGCTGCTGGGCGGCAGCCTTCTCAAACCAGCGCTGGGCAATATCCGGGCGTTTGCTCACCCCTCTCCCCTGTTCATAACGCTTGCCCAGCTGATACTGAGCGTCACGATTGCCCAGCTCTGCCGCTTTTTCCAACCACTTGATGGCATCCTCATCCGCCCCCTGCTGCTTGGCATACCACTGCCCAAGGATCAATTGCGCCTCTGCATGATCCTGTTTGGCGGCTTTCTCGAACCAGTCGAGGCATTCACTGACCAACTTGCCCTGATGCTGCTCCTGACACATCAGGCCCAGCTGATAGCTGGCATTGCTGTTGCCAAGGCGAGCAGAGCGCTGCCACCACTGGGTAGCGAGCGTCGGGTTTTTGGGCTCCCCGAGTCCGGCCTGATACCAGTCACCCACTTGCCAAGCAGCATTGGCGCGGATCTGTTTATCGGCGGCCAAGGGGCCAGACTGCTCTGCCGCTTGCTGCATCCAGTGCATTGCATTGGGGTAATCGGGCTGACTGGCCAGACGTTTGGCCAACTCATATTGAGCCTTGCCATTGCCCTGAGTGGCGGCTTGGGATAACTCGGCGTCAGTGAGTGAAGTTGTGGAAGAGCAGGCTGCGAGCAGGCCGATCGCCAGCGTCAGCCATAAGAGTCGATGGGTCATGAGAAAATTCTTCGTAGAGTTAAAAAGGAACAGATGAGGTGCTGCTGTATTGCGGACTAATCCGTTATGCTACGCAGCCACCTGATTGAGCATACAGTTGATGCGGCACCTTCCCTGGCCATTAGCCTTGCCTGTCAGGTGGTTTTTGCAGTTATAATAAGCTCTGTTACATTCCGAATTCTAGGAAGTAACTTCTAACTTGATGCGTTTTCATCCATTCGTTAGCCCAAGATTTAGCCTCTTCAATTTCGTTCTCAGAGAGTTTTTTTTCAAGAAGACTGAGTTCTTTAACAGAACGAGAATAGGCTGACTCCTCAGTTTCTGGCGGTAGTTGATGGGTTAATACATATAACCAACCGTAAGCTTTTTTATTGCTTTGCATATCAGCAGGAATTGGAATGGTAAACTCATCGCCTCCCATCAGATAAGTGCTATAGATCCTTATCGAGTTAATATTTCCTGTATTGGCTGCACGTTCGAGCCAAGCCAGCATTCCAACAATATCTTTGTCTTTCTCAGCATAGCTGGACATAACCTCCATCGCCTTGGGATGGCCATGATTGGCGGCTTGTTCTGTCCAATAACGTTCAGCTTTATCACGGGAGCCAGGGATAAGGTACCAACCGCAGCCACTTCGGATGTCATTTGCTAAATTGAACTGAGCTCCTGCATCCCCTTTTTGGGCTGCCTTCTCAAGCCATTTACATGCACCATTATCATCATTTTTTAATGATAGGACGAAAGAATATGTCTTCACCCCCTCAATATCGCCTTCTTCAGCCAGTTGCTTAGATTTCTTAATCAGCTTGTCAGACCAACCACCATCACCTTGATGTTCAGCTAATGTTGAGTCAAGCATGACATTTTCACCGATATTAGAAAGGGCTAGCATCCCACAAAGCCCCCCTAACTCAGCTGCTTTTTTAAAGTATTTTTGTGCATCAGCGTTAACAATCAAAGATGTGCCTTGATAGCCGCTGGCAATGGTACATAGCGCTTTAGTACTGCCCGCATTAGCTGCTTGCCACATCAGGTCTAGCCCTTTATCCCACCCTTGTTCATAGGGGATAACCGCTTGTTGATAAAGCTCATCTGCTGTCACCACCTTATTTGCAGATGCGCTTTCAAATGAGACCGAGATCAACAAACCAAACACGAGCATTGAAAATTTATTAACTCTTAACATTCCACCCGTCCTGAATCTGAGAACGACCATACGTATTAGAGATCTTGTAGTTAGGTTGTGCATTTTCCCAACGCATATTTGATAACACATTGCGAGCTCGCCGATACTTTATTAATGTTGACTTAAGGTCATCATTTCTACTGTCCGCAGGCAAAGCCATATATTTATCTAGTGTACTAAGGTTACGCTTATAAGCACCAATCTGATCTTGCACATTGATATCGGTCATGCGGCTTATCGCCTCTTGAAACTTATGGCAATTATCAGTAGTAGCTTTACCGCTATAGAGCCAATCAACCAAGCGCGCAATGGTCATTTGCTGCAACACATGGGTCTCTTTATCCGATAAATTGACAGGGGGATTGTTCAGCCTCAGTACTTTGGAGTTTGCCACCAAGGTACCCAATAACGAGCCCAATGCCTCCGGCAGTAGACCGTTGGCCCACGCTTTAAGCTTGGCTTCCGTTGCTGCATTGGCCCTAGTATCGCCAGCCGTATCCGGGCGTAAAGCCGGATTGGGATTACGTGGTTTAGGCAGCAAGTGACCCGACAACGTCCACGCCACCAGACCCGCATTCTGGCTGCGATTCAGCTTGCCGTAGAGGCGATCAACAAAGTCTTTCTCTGCCGCCACTATCTGACCAATATTGACCCCCAACAGCAGTGCAAGCTGACTGGCCCTGGAGAGCCGCTGATAGCTCTCCTCATCGGCGAAGACTTCGACCCGCTCGTAGTTGCAGCGGCGCAGCAGCTCCTGAAACATGGCCACCACATAACCGGTAGATTGCCAGTCTACTTCAAACTCGAAATACCCTCTGGCCTTGGCGCTGCCCCCCAGTACCCCGGCCTTAACTCCCAACCGCATCCGGTTATTGCGCCAGCTCAGGATAAAGGGGAACTCGCTCAGCGTGTCCTTGATTTCGGCCTTCAACCCGGTGGTGGCCTTGCATAGCTGCAGCGGCAGCTTAGCCTCTTCGGCCACAATTCCTAGACGCTTGATCATGCTGCTATCTGGACGCCAAAGCAGGCGTCCTGACAGACTGCAGCCCACCTCTGCCCCAACCTCGGCGGTAAATTCCCCCTTCTCTTCAGCCTTGACCGCCACATCGAGCCCACTGAGGCTAATTCCACCGACGCTGGCATTGAGCGATGCCTCGCGGCCCGCTTTGAGCATGGCGCCCGCTTTGCCCCACGCCTTGGCGTGGACATCTACGGCCCAGGTGCCCAGATTGATCTGGTATTTGTTGCCACTCTTGGGGGCGATCAGGGTTGCTATCGTGGGTTTTGCGCCTCGTGGCAAGGTGATCCTGAACAGATCGATCTCGCCGCGCAGAGGATAAAACTCTGCAGTGACCGACAAGCTGGCGCTCGGCCCAGGCATGGAGACGGTGCCGTCCTGATAGGTCAGTGTCATCGGCGGGGGGTCTATCTTGCCGGAGCTGCTGAGTTTGCCCTTCCAGTCGCTGTAACTCATCATCCGCATCAACTGTGCTTGGGGAGATTCATCAAAGGGACCAAACTCCACCTGCTTGTCAGAGCGATAGAGCAGTGTGCCAAGGTGCCCCGCAAAGCGGCTACGCCACGCGTCGAGAGCCTTCACCTTGATGTTCTTCTGCTCCAGGTAGTCGGCCACCTTGTCAAAATTGAGGGCGCCGCTCTCTTTGTAAAACCAGCCCTTTTGCAGAGGGAGAGGGGTAATGCCATCTTGCGCCAGCAGGGCGAGCAGCACAGGATCCTGCTCCAGTTTGAGCAGATCACCCGCCCGCTCCTTGACCTTGTCTACTGGCAACTGCCAGAGGCTGAAGTAGCTGAGTGGCTCTACCGATAACGCCGCCGAGCATATCTCACGCAGTGGATAATCCCCCTTGGTCAATACGTCCATGGGTTGGCGCTGATATTCCCCCTCCCATGCCAATACCCGAGGAGGGACTTGGCGGGAGCAGGCCAACAGAGCCTTTTCGTACAGCTCGTTAGCTTGTTTGTGGGCAGTATTAATCGCATCGAGCTGACGCTGAAACATCTGCTGGGGTGGCAACAAGGGATTCTCTTTGTCGCTGCTGGCGGCATAACCGCTATCGAGCGCGGTCAAGAAGGCCTTGGTGGTCTTCTCCAGTTCTTCTTCGGCCTGCTTTTTCTGGGCCAGATAGGCGTACCAACTGGCATAGCACTTATCACCGGCCACACACCCCTCTATGCCGCTCAGAGCAAACTCCGGCACGGCGACCCCGAGCGCACCAAGCTCGCTGATGCAGCGATTGAGGGTCTGCTGGGCCGCAGTCATCTTGGCCAGGTTTTCCTGACGATGGCTAAACCAATCGTCACTCGGCCACATCAGATCGTTGCTGTGCTCCTGCATCAGGGTCTGGGTTTTCAGCACCGCTTGTCGCAGCAATTCAATCTGCTCTGCCGGGGGCTTTTCTGCCACAAACGTGGCACGGGCCTTGTTGTATTGCGCCAGCAATTTGCCGATTTTGACCTGACGCGGGTCATAGTAGTGGCCATTTTTATCGACTTCATACCCTTGCGCCTTGGCTTGCTCAATCCCTTGGCGTTTGAGCTGTTCCAGTTGCTCAATACACTTGGCATCCTCAGCAGCCAGATTGATAAATTGCTTGTGTACTGCAGCCTGACTGTTATCTCCGTAGGGCAAAAAGGTCGGGCTGGCAGGCCTGCTCGCCTGAATGTTGCTCCATTCTTGCTGTTGGGCCGGGGTCAAGAAGCTGTATGGGGTCGGGCTAATCATCAGGCTATCGAGTTGAATACCCTGTGCCGCCAGCGCTTGCAGCTTGCTGGATGAACCAAGCACCTTGGCCTCAAACTCACTGACCACCATTTTTATCTTCTTGAAGGCTTTTTTCTCGACCAGCCAGAAGCAGTTGGAGCCGCTGACGTAGAAGATGTCTTCAAACTCTTTTGCCGAGCAGGGGGATTTGACCGCAGCGAATGACTCATTTGATGCAGCCTCGGGCAACGGAACAAAAGGCAACATAGTCGGCGACTGACAGAGCCCTTCATCAATGACATTGTTAACTACAGGTGACGTAGTCGTGGTTGGTGCGGACATCTATAACGCCTCCACTGGCTGATGGGTCTGACCCTGCCAAAAACGGTTTGCCACAGCCAGCGGCTCATGGCACTCAATATCGAAGGTGGCCAACCACTGGGCCATGCGGCCATCCAACACGGGAGCAGGATAATCATTAAGCAGGGTGAGCCAAGGCATAAGCTCCCACTGCTCGGTCAAGCCTTTCTCAATCAGGCATGCAAGCGAAGATGCAAGACCATAACACAAAGCAGGGTCAATCCGGGCTGCTTGCAAGCTATAAAGCAGACGGGTTTTCTGGGCCATCACCAGCAATTCCGAACTCAAACACACCGGTTGCTCAAAGGCGGCTTCGTGCTCAGCGCTGACAATTTCACACCAGGTTGCAGAGCACCAGTCAGGCAAGTACACCGCCTCCAACACTGAGCCCACCAAGGGGGCATCATACTGGCAGGCATAGATAGCCAGCCAAATGGCCGGATCGTAAAAGCGCAGATAGCTTTGCCCCTTCCCATCTGGCACCGTCAGGAACTGTCTGAAATGGTTGGCTAGCTCTTCGCAAAAGAGCGATGCGCGCAGCGCAACGCCTGCGCGCCTCTCTCGCACTTCCGTGAGCAACGTTTCCCTGACAGTGCGCTCGGAAGGGAGGCGGAGCAAAAGGGGGCTCACTTCCAATAAGGCTTGGTGGTGCGTACCAGCAAACAGCAGCGTTAATTCGGGCTGCTCAATGAGCTGATAGATCACCTCTTGCGCCTCTTCCCAACGTGCTACATCAATCAGCAAATAGTTGATTGGTAAGCTATCAGGAGATAACCGATGCAGAAACGTTAACTGTTCCCATCGAGTTTGCATGTGCAGTCTCCCCGTTCACATGTGCCATTAGAGCGCTTGCCACACATGGGCATTGCTACCACACCGGCTTTTGCCGCGACCAACATGGCCGGGATCATCTCTGGGGTTGGCGGTACAACATAAGGCGCTAATGCTACCCCCATCGGCAGGCCGGGCATCTGACCCGCCCACCCTGAGCCTGAGCCGGGACTGCCACCAGAGTTCATCTTGATGGTGGGGCCGACCAAGGTGACGCCGCTTGGATCGACCTTCACAAAACTGCCACCGACTTTCAGGGTGATCTCCGACCCGGCTTCCAACACAATTTTTTGGCCCGAGTCGAGATGAATCTCCTGTACAGCATCAACCAGCAACGACTGGCCCAGTTTCTGGTGCAGGGAGGTATCCACCGTCAGCGAATAGTCCGCCTTGATATGGTCGCGTTTTTCGCCTTCGACTGTCAGGTGGTCATTACCTAGGCTGGGCGGAGCGCCATCCTTGCCCGGCACTTTTCTTATGCGGGTGACCCGCTCGTTGTCGATATCGGTGTGCTGGTCGTGCTTGATGTGCCACGCAACATCGTGCTCTATCAGCACATTCAGGTCTTTCTGACCGTGGATGTAAATCTCTTCCTGTCCCGCCTGGTCTTCAAAACGCAGCTCGTTGAAACCCTCGCCCTTGTGGGTCTCGGTGCGCAGCACGGTGCGGGTCTTGTTGGCGGGTAGCTCATACGGCGGCCGGTTGGTAGCGTGGTAGGTGCGACCCGTCACGATAGGCTGGTCGGGGTCACCTTCGAGGAATGAGACGATAACCTCGTGGCCGATGCGCGGAATCGCCATCATGCCGTACTGGCCACCGGCCCAACCCTGGCTCACCCGCACCCAGCAGGAGCTCTGGTCGTTGGAGCTGCCGTAGCGGTCCCACGGGAACTGCAGCTTCACCCGGCCATGCTCGTCGCAGTAAATCTCCTCCCCCTCCGGGCCCACCACGATAGCGATTTGCGGGCCATCCACCATCGGCTTGTGAGGTGCTTCTGGGCTGCCGATACGGGCGCGCCAGGTGGTACTCGCTTTCACCACACCAAATTCGTTGTGGTAGACGGTCGGACCGCTGCCCCCCTCCTCCTCCAGCGCCTGCGGTTGCTCACCGGTGTGGCGGATATGGACGATTTGCCAGTCGGTGTTGAGGCTGCCGTTGGGGTGTTCGGTGAGTGAAAAGTGCTGACCCGGCAGCAGGGCGGCGCTGTTGGATTTACCACTGCCCGCCACCGCATCATTGCGCAGCGCATCGAGCCGGTGTTGAGCAAACGCCTTGCCGCTCGGGTCCTGCTTGTAGCGGCCCGGGTAGTCGAAGTGCTGGTAGGTATCGCGCTGATGCTCGAGTTCTGCACCCTGCTTTTTATGGGAGAGACCATAGGCTGGCGTCTTGAAGCTGTAGTCTTTGAGCTCTACATCGCTTGGCCGCACAGCCTCGCGGTAGTGGAACTGGCGCACGTAAGGGCCTTGTTCCAGCGAGCGGTTGCCGAGGTTGAAGAAGAGCTCGGGGCCGGCAGTCAGGGCTGCCGCATCGTCAGCAAAGACGATGCGGTGCTTGCCTGCTTCAAACTCGTGGAAGTAGAACAGCCCCTCTTCGGCTGCGAGGCGATTGAGGAAGTCGAGGTCGGTCTCGCGGTGCTGCACGCAGTATTCGCGCTGGGCGTGCTCGTTTTTCAGGGCAAAGGCGTAATCGGTAATGCCATGCTCTTGCAGCAGGATACTGAGGATTCCATCGGGCTTCTGCGCCTGAAAGATGCGGGAGTTCTGGCGCAGCCCCAATCGCCACAGGGCGGGTTTGACGTTGAGGCTGTAACGGGTGCGGCGAAAGCCGCTGTCCCCTTGGGCAAACTCGCTCACTACCCCGCAGACCCGGCGTTGCAGCTCGCCGCTGTACCACACCATCAGCTCGCACGGCTGGCCCAGCACGGCGCCAAAGTCGACATCAGGCTGACTACTTGCCAACTCCAGCTGCAGGTTGAACGGCCGGTTCAGCCCCTCATCCAGCTGGAAACTGGCCACCACGAAGGTGCTCTCGGGCAGCGCCCCCACCTTCACGGTAAATTGCAATCCGGTTTGATTAGCCATGGCTTTCCCCTCTTGTCACGGCCAAGCAGTGCCTGAGCCCTTGCCTACTCTCGCGCCCATACACGCCCTCACCGCGCGGCCACGCTACCGCCCTCTCCGGTGCCGCAAGGGCCACCAAAGATAAAGGGGTTAACAGGTTACGAGCGGTTCGGGTCTGCATCACAGGACACCCTTTAGTGCTTTGCCATCCCTCCGCACTCACCAGCAGGGCATCAAACCCCGGCAGGGGGATGGCAAAACAGAAAAGCTCCAGCCAACCCGTTGGCCAGGCTGGAGAAAATGCACAGTACAAGAAGCCGGTTGAACAACCGGCTCAAAGACACATTACTACTTACAAGGAATACCAAAGTACCGAAGCAAGGCTTACGCCTCGATGGGGGCGCGCCAGTCGTCCGCACCGGAAGTACCGGCAACGGTGTGCTCCCAGTCGATCTTGCGGTAAGCCATGGAGACCTGGATAAGCTGGGTGAAGTCAGACTTCGCCGGGTCCTGGCAGTGCGGCATCTGGCAGTCGATGTCAACGATGGTGGCATCGGTCAGCACGGTAGAGAAGAAGTGCTCCTGCTTGCCTTCAACGGAGGTGCGGTACCACTTCAGGGTCACTTTCGGCAGCATCTCGCCGGA